>DATELS010000727.1:0-17772 GCA_035276365.1 Thermoanaerobaculia bacterium | reverse complement strand
GTCGAGCTCGTGTTCCTGCCGCGCAGCGCGGTCGCGGGCGCATGGATCTCGCTCGCGACCGCACTCGTGCTCGCGTTCACTGCATGGAGGCGAGCCGCTTCTCCAGCCCCGTGATCCTCGCCTCGCTCCTCTGTCCCTCGGGCAGCGCCTTCGCGTACGCGACCGCCGCGGCGATCGTCTCCTTCGCCGCCTTCGTGTCGCCCATCGCGGCGAAGATGTCGGCGCGCACGGTGAGCACGCTGAGGCGACGCGGTCCCTCGACCTTCGCCATCGCGCGATCCGACGCCGCGAGCGCCTTGTCGTACTGCTTCATCGCCTTCCACGCGAGCGCGAGGCGCGCCGGCGGGTTGTAGTCGTTCGGGAAATCGCGCTCCGACTGCTCGAGCATCGGGATCGCCTTCTCAGGGGTGCCGAGGTCGAGGTAGGCGGAGACGCGGTGGGAGTCGTAGACCGCGCGCTGCTCCGCCGTCTTCGCGCGCGCCGCCGCCCGTTCGAGGAAACGCGCCCACTCCGCCTTGAGCGCGACCGCGCCTTCGTCGTCGCCGGTCGCGTCGCGCGCGTCGATGAGCGCGATGTAGAGGCCGGAGCGATCGTCGTCCGACAACACGATCTTCGGATCGTCGAGCGCGGCGCGCGTCGCCTTCTCCAGCGTGTCGATCGCCTTCGCGCGGCGCGCGTCGTCTTTCTCCAAACCCGCCGCGCAGGCGAGACCCGTCGCCGCGACGTTCGCGCCGGATGACGTGCCCTCGAGTCGCGGATAGAGATCGAGCGCGCGCGTCGTGCAGCGCGCGTTGTCCGGCACCATCGAGAGCTCGATGATCAGCGACTCCGACGCGCGTCCGAACGAGCGCCAGCCCTTCGAGCCCGCGGCGACGGCGAGGTCGTACTGCTTCGCCGCGTCGGCGTGACTGCCGGCCGAGGCGAGGTTGTCGGCTTTGGTCAGCAGACGATCGGCCGTGGACGCCGTTCGCGCACGATACGACGCGTCGGCGTCGTCGAGCATCTTCTTCAGTTGCGGCACCGTCGCGCCGCCGACGTAGCGCATTGCGACGGAGTCACGATTCGCGTCGAGGACGAGCAGCGTCGGCAGTGCCGGGATCGGATAGCGCTTGAGGAATGCCGCGTTCTTCGCGTCTTCCGTGTTCAGGCTGAGCCAGACGAACCGTCCGGCGTACCGCTCGAGGCTTTTGTCCGTGTAGACATAAGCCCGCATCGAGCGGCAGGTGTGTCACCACGGCGCCCAGGCCTCGACGAAGATCGGAACGTTCTTCGCCCTGGCCTCCTGCACCGCGCGCTGGTAGTTGTCTTCGACGAACGGGAGATCAGCGCGCGCCGCGAGCGCGGAGAGCACGAGCAGCGCGAGAGGGAGCGTGCGTTTCATGAGCGTGATTGTAGCGGCGCGACGCGCACGGAATCGTTACATCGAACCATTACATCGCCCCCGGCGTCACCCACCGCCGCAGCCACTCGTCCACCTCGCGATAGAACACGCGTCCGTTCTCCGCGTTCAGGATCCAGTGGTTCTCTTCCGGCCACACCAGCAGGCGGCTCGGGATGCGCAGGCGCTGCAGGATCGACCACATCTCCAGCGTGTTGTTGATCGGGACGCGGAAGTCGCGCTCGCCGACCGACAGCAGCATCGGCGTCTTGAACTGCGCGGCGTAGCGGATCGGGTTCTGCGTGCGCCAGTTCTCGTTCTGCTCCCACACCGGTCCCATCATCGCCAGCTCGCGTCCGTAGTTCGTGTCCGACGTCGCCCACTGCGACTCCACGTTCACGAGTCCCGCGTGCGCGATCAGCGCCTTGAAGCGCGTTCCCGACCACGCTTCCAGCGCGTTCGCGAGATGTCCGCCGTAGCTCGCGCCGCCCGCGACCTGACGGGACGCGTCGATGAACGGGAACCGCTTGATCGCCTCATCCGCCGCCTCCATCAACTCCTCGGCCGGACCGCGCAGCGGATCGCCCTGGATGTTCTGCGCGAACTCCTCGCCGAATCCGGTCGAGCCCGTGTAGTTCGTCATCAGCATCACGTAGCCCGGCTTCGCGAGCAGGTGATAGTTCCAGCGCAGCGAGATCTGGTCGCGCCACATATTCGCGGCGCCGCCGTGAATGAGCACGAACAGCGGGTACTTCTTCGACGGATCGAAGCCCGCGGGCGTGACGATCATGTTGTGGATCTTCCGTCCGCGCTTCGACGTGAACCAGAAGTGCTGCGGCGGCTGCCAGTCGATGTTCTTCGCCTGGTCGACATTGAACGTCGTGAGGTTGCGATGCGACTTCGCGGTGAGATCGACGCGCACGACTTCCGCCGGATCCACCGACGACGCCCAGTTCGTGACGAGCACCGGCGCGTTGTCCGCGAACGAGAGTCCCGTGTAGACGCCGCGCTGCGGGTCGAGGAACAGCTTCGCCGCGCCGCCCGTCGCCGGCACTGAGTACACCTTCACCAGCCCCGAATCCTCGGCGCTGAAGTAAATCGTCTTGCCGTCATTCGACACGACGAACTCGTCGACCGCGCGATCCGTCTGCGCGACCGTGCGCTCGTTCGTCATCGACGGCCAGTCGAACGCGACGAGGCGCGGGAGGTTGTAAACCTTGCCGTTGTTCGGCTCGAACGTCGCGTACAGCGTCTTGCCGTCCGGACTGAACGCCGGACTGCCGTAGCTGCCGGTCTTGCTGGCGATGCGCTCCGGCTCGCCGCCCGTCGCGCGCACGCGATACAGATCGAGGCCGTACTCCGAGTACGCGCCGGTATTGCGCGCCGTGGTCACGGCGAAGACGAGCCACTGGCCGTCCGGCGACCACTCGGCGTTGATCGACTCGCCGCCCGGGGAGCCGAGGCCGGTGCCGCCGAAGCCGGGCTCCTTGATGAGGCGCGTGCCGACGAGCAGATCCTTCGCCGCGCCGCTCGGCTCCAGCGCCTGCACGAAGAGATGCGGCTCCTTGTTCGTGTCGACCCAGCGATCCCACGAGCGGATCGGCGACGAGTCGTAGATGCGCACCTTCGACTTCTTGTCCTTCTCTTCCTTCGCCGCCTTCTTGTTCGCCTCGTCGTCCGCCGCGTCGGCGAAGACGGTGCTGCCGTACGAGATCGACTTGCCGTCCGGGCTGAAACGCGGACGCCGCACGCCGGTCGAGAGATTCGTCACGCGCTGCGCCTCGCCGCCGCCGGCGATGTCGAGGACGTAGATCTGCGCCGACTCGTCCGCGTCGCGCTTCGCGGAGAACGCGATGCGCTTGCTGTCCGGCGACCACGCCGGATCGCTCTCGCCCGCCTTCATCGCCGTGATCTTGCGCGGCTTCGCGCTGCCGTCGCTCGGCACGAGCCAGAGATCGTTCGTCTGCTCTTTCTCGTCGTACGACGGCTCGGTCACGGAGAACACGACCCACTTGCCGTCCGGACTCACGTTCGGCGCGCCGACGCGCTTCATCAGCGTCAGCGTCTCGTGCGTGATCGGCTGCTTGTCGGCGGCGAGTGCGGTGAATGCGAAGACGAGGGCGAGAGCGAGGAGGGACGTTCGTTTCAGCATGGCGGCGAGATGATAGCGGAGCGCCTGCACGCCGCGACGATGATGATCGCCGCGCAGCAGTCGAGCACGACATCCCACGGCGTCCCCGTCCGCGCCGCGGTGTGGCTCTGCATCCACTCATCCGTGCACGCGACCCCGAACACGATCGCCAGCGGCACCATGAACGACCGATGCGCGCGCCACGCGAGGAACGCCAGCACTCCGTACTCCAGCATGTGCGCGGCCTTGCGCAGCATCACGTGCACGACCCACGGCAGTTCTCGCCCGAGGACGGCGCGAATCCAGCCGCCGCTCTGTTGCGTAGAGAAGTTGTCGTTCGATGCGGAGAGGATCAACGCCGCCCACAGCACGACGGGCAGCCACTGCCGGACGAATCGCATCGCCGCGTACAATATCGCCTCACACGCATGGAGCCCCGCCCGATCCGCCTCACCGTGCATCAGCCGAATCTCGCGCCGCTCAAGATGGACGTGCACGGCCCGCTCATCACCCTCGGCCGCGCGACGGAATGCACGGTGCCGATCAAAGACCGGTATCTCTCGCGACGGCACGCGGAGATCGCCTTCGCCGAAGGCGCATGGATCGTCCGCGACCTCGGCAGCGTCAACGGGACGATGCTCAACGGCGCGAAGATCAACGGCACGCTCCCGCTGCGTCCCGGCGACCGCATCACCCTCGGCGACAGCGAGATCGTCTTCGAGGCCGAGGATCCGATCTCGCAGTCGAAGCTGATCGCGCTCGACAGCGACTCGCACGCGAAGAACCTCGCCATCCGTTTGCGCGACGTCGAAGACACGACGCGCACCAACATCCTGTCGCTCCTCGCGCTGCAGTTCATCGAAGACCGCTCGATGGGCGAGCTCTTTGACTTCATCCTCGATCAGGTCGTGAGCCTGCTCCAGCCCTCGCGCGCCGCGCTCGCGCTCCTCGGACCCGACAAGCGCTCCTTCGCGAACGTGTTGCTGCGCCGCAGCAGCAGTGAAGAGTCGCTCGACCTCTACATCTCGCGCACGCTGCTCGCGGAAGTCATCGACGAGCGGAGCGTGGTCTCGTACGTCGACACCTCGCAGGACGAGAAGCTCGCGCGCGCGGAGTCGATCGTCGCGCAGAACATCCGCTCCGCCGTCTGCGCGCCGCTCATGGTCGGCGACGACGTCCTCGGCGTCCTCTATCTCGACTTCCTCGCGCAGCGCGGCGCGGTCACGCACGAAGACGTGCACCTCATCGCGCAGATCGCGCGATTCGCGGCAGTCAAGCTCGAGACGACGCGGCTGCGTGAAGAGGCGATGCAGAAGGCGAAGCTCGACGAAGAGCTGCGCACCGCGTACGTCATTCAGAGCCGGCTGCTGCCCGCGGAGTTGCCGGCCGTCGACGGCTACGCATTCGCCGGCACGAACAAACCGTGCCGCACCGTCAGCGGCGATTACTACGATTTCGTAGTTCGCCCGGACGGGCGGTTGTACTTCATCGTCGCCGACGTGAGCGGGAAGGGCATCACCGCCGCGCTCGTGATGGCGAGCGTGGCCACGGCGTTCAACATCTTCACGCGCACCGATCCGTCGCCCGCCGATCTCGTGCGCGAGCTCAACGCGACGCTCGCGCCGAAGACCGCGCCGACGAAGTTCGTGACGATGGTCGTCGGCCTGCTCGATCCCGCGGCGGGGACGGTGCAGTTCGCAAACGCGGGACACGTCGCGCCGCTCGTGATCTCGCGCGACGGCGTCGCGCAGCAAACGTCGACGGACATGGTGGTCGGCCTCTTCGCGCACGCGAAGTATCGCAATCAGATCGTGAACCTCGGCGCCGGCGACTCGCTCGTGCTCTTCACCGACGGCGTCACGGAAGCGGAGAACGAGGCGGAGGATCAGCTCGGACTCGAGCCGGTGGCGTCGCTCGTCGCGCCGCTGCACGGCACGCCCGCGCCGCGCATCCTCGAGACGATCGAGTCGCACGTGCACGCGTTCTGCGGCAACGCGCCTGCCGCGGACGATGTGACGATGGTCGCGATGACGCGCTTGTAACGCTAGCGCGGAAACGCTTCCTTCACGCCGCCGTCCACGGGCAACATCGCGCCGGTCGTCTTCGCCGATCGCGGTCCCGCGAGAAAGAGCGCGGCCTCCGCGACGTCGTCCGCCGTCACCTCGACTTTCAGCAGCGTGCGATTCCGATAAAAGTCCGGCAGTTTCGCCGTATCGACGCCGTACGCTTGCGCGCGCATCGAGCGCATCTCCTCGCTCCAGAAGCGCGAGCCGCCGAAGATCGCGTCGGGGTTGAGCATGTTCGCGCGGATGCCAAACTCGCCGCCTTCCAGCGCGACGATGCGGCAGAGCTGCGCCTCCGCGGCCTTGCTGACGCTGTACGCGCCGAATTCCTTGCCGGGCGCGGTCACGTTCTTCGACGCGTTGAACACGATCGAGCCGCCGAGTCCCTGCGCCTTCATGATGCGCATCGCCGCGCGCGCGACGAGGAAGTGCCCGCGCGCGTTCACGGCGAAGCTGCGGTCCCAGTCCGCGACCGGCAGCACATCGAGTGAGCCGAACGACGAGATGCCGGCGTTGCTCACCACGACGTCGACGCCGCCGTACGCCTCGACTGTCGCATCGAATGCGCGCTGCACGTCCGCCTCGTCCGCGACGTCGAGGCGCATCGCGATCGCGCGTCGCAATCCGTTCTTGTCGACGATCGCTTTCGCCACTTCCTCCGCGAGCGCGAGGTCGACGTCCGTCACGACGACGTGCGCGCCTTCTTCGGCAAATCGCTCCGCGACCGCGCGTCCGATGCCGCTCGCCGCGCCCGTGACGAGCGCGATCTTGCCCGCGAGCTCTTTCTCCTTCGGCAGCAGCGTCAGCTTGTACAACTCGAGCGGCCAGTACTCCGCGCGAAACGCGTCGTCATCGTTCAGCGTCTCGTAGCCGCCCACCGACTCCGCGGCGGTGATGATGCGCATCGTGTGGCGATAGATGTCCCGGACGATGCGCGCCGCGCGCGCGTCCTTGCCCGCCGTCCACATGCCCGCGCCGGGGATGAGGATCACGCGCGGATGCGGATCGAGCATCGCGAACTCGCTCGGATGCGCGCGATACCACTCGGTGTAACGATCGACGTACGCGCGCATCGCCGCGTCGAGATCTTCGTGCGCGTCGACGAAGAGCGGGAAGCGCTTCGTGTACAGAAGATGATCGGGCGTGGCCGCACCGATCTGCGTGATGCGCCGCGCGTCCTCGCGCTCGAGAAACGCGAGCGTTTCGTCGGACGCATCGTGCTCGAGAATCTTCCCGCCGAGGATCCGCCGCAGTGGAGGGACGGCCGCCTCGGCCGTCCGCGTCTTTGTTGTTGGAGTGGCGATCCGCAGAAACTCCTCCGCCTTCGTCACCAGCGCGATGTGTTTCTCATACGCCTCGCGCACGGTCTCGCCCCACGTGATCAACCCGTGGTTCATCAGCACGAGACCATCCGCGTCCGGCTGCGCATCGAAGCGATCGGCGACGTCGCGGCTCAAGCGAAATCCCGGACGGCGATAGGGGACGAGAATCACCGAGTCGCCGAAGCACTCGCGCAGCGTCGACTCGCGTCCGCGCGTGTTCGTCAGCGCGAGGATCGCGTCCGCGTGTGTGTGCAACACCGCGCGCGCGGGCAAGAACGCGTGCAGCAGCGTCTCGATCGACGGCCGCGCGCTCGCGGGATCGGTGAGGCAGCGCGCGAGATAGTCGACCATCTCCTGGTCCGACATCTCTTCATTGCGTGCGCGCAGCGGCGCGATGAAGTCGAGACGCACGGCCGGAAACTGCTTCGGCACGATCGACTTCATGTCGCTGCCGCTGCTCTTGATGAACATCACGTTGATCGCGTGGCCGAGGAGATCGGTGCCGCGCGACTTGACGCTGTTGTTCCCGCCGCCCCAGAGGACGAGGTCCTCCTCCATGCCCACGAGACGCGATTGGTAGACGAGTTGATCGAGCTCGCCCGCTGCATCGACAGCGGGCGAGTCTTCCCATCGATTCCGCATGGGCGCGGATTATATGGACGACGCGTTTACGGCTTCGGTACGGTCATGTCGTCGTTCGTCGTGATGCCGAACAGCCGCTTCACGAGGCGCTTGACCACGACCACGATCGACGGATGTTCTCCGCTGCGATCTTTGACGCGCGGTTCCGCCGCGAATACGGGCAGCGACGAGCTGAGGATGACGAGCGACAGCGCGAGGGCGAACGAACGGGTGATGGAACGCATGGTGTGATTCCTCCTGATGTTGATCGGTTGATGAATTGAGAGAGCGCTTCGACGAACCTCGATCGAATGAGGTTTTTTCAGGGCGGTTGAAAACGACGGGGCAGCGGTCGGGCCGCTGCCGAGACCGGCGGGCGGAGGCGGGGCGCCGCTATCGATCCAAACTGTCCGACGGCGCAGGCGGGTGAAGGCGAGGCCGCTCGTCTGGCAGTTTTCGCAGAAAAGCGTACACATGGCGGATGAGGCTCGGTGTCGCCTCACCGAGTGCGATCGCCTCGCGCAGGAACGACAGGGCGGTCATGGCACGAGAGGTCATACCGGCGTGAGTGAACCGCGCGACGATCTCGCGGCAGATCGCCGGAACCTCGGCCGGCTCGCCGAGGATCAGCAGCGCTTCGGTCAGGTTCAGCGCGACGAGCGCCGCATCCTCGGTCATCTCGAACCCATCGAACTCCCGCCACGCCTGGCGCAGCATCGGAACCGCCTCGCGCACTTTCCCCGCCGCCACGAGCGCCTGCCCGAGCTGCCAGCGGCTGCGGACCTGCTCCGCCGGCATGCCGAGGACTTCGTACTCCGCCACGGCGTGCTGCAGATAGTCGATCGCCTTCAGCGGCTGATTCAGCCGCACGTAGCAGGTGCCGATGTTGTGCATCACGCGCACGCGCGTCCCGATCTCGAGGTCCGGCTCCTGCTCGAGGGACAGCGACAGCGCGAGCGCGTCTTCCACCGCCTCCGTGCGGAACACCATCGCCGCCTCGGTCACGCGCGCGTTGAGATAGCGCGTGCGATCGCCGAAGCGGAGGAATGTCTCCGCGGCTTCGCGCGCGAGCTGCACCGCTTCCTGCGGACGATCGATCGAGCGCAGCACGAGCGCCTTGACCAGCGCGAGTCGCGCGAGGTCGTACTCCGGCAGCGGCACCTGGTCGTACAGCTCTTTCGCGCGCTCGATGTACGCGAGCGCCTCGGGATGACGGCCGAGGAAGGAGAGGACGTAGGCGTGATCGCGGGAGGCATTCGCGCGAAGCTTGACCACGTAGTCGCAGGGGTACTGCACGACGTGCAGCGCGTTCGCGATCTCGATCGCCATCGCGGTGACCTGCAGCGCGTTCGCGGGCGAGTCATTGTCCATTATTGGACCGACGCGCTCGAGGAGCTGTGTCACCATCCCGGCGGTGTATGCCTTGTCCGTCTTGCGCAGCCGTTGCGGCCACCATGCGGCGGGTCCGGTGAGGATCTCGTCGCACAGCGCCTCGGCTTCGCGCTCTTCGCGGCGCGCGCGCTCGGCGAACGCGCTGACGTTGACGACGAACTCGCGCGGCAACGCGGCCGGCGCGGGCTGCTGCTGCCAGACGTCTTCACTGGCGAGCGCGGAGATCATCTCGCGATGACCGCCGACTTCGGACGAGCAGCGCGCGCACGCGGACACGTGCAGCTCGATCTCGCTGGCGATGGGCGAGGTCCCTTCCACGTACTCGAATAGCGCTTCGTCGTCGTAATGCATCATCGTGCTCGCGTGACTTACGTGCGGCAAGATAGCATGACCGAAGGGCGGTTGTCAGCAGGGAACGCAAAGGTGTCCGCGCCGCCCGACGTCACCGGAGGAGTGACGGCGAGAGGCAAATCCCTACCCGGAGATTTGAAGGAAGGGGCTCAACGCGATTCGACGTACGCCCGAATTCGCGACCAGTACTGATCGCGCCACGCCTGTTCCGTCTCCGGGATCAGGTCCTTCGGGACGCCGCGATGCGTGAGCACGAGCTCCGTTCCGCCGTCCGGCGTCGGCGTCAGCGTGACGGCCGCCATCGAGTAGATACCTTCGGGGAAGCGGCGGTGGCGCCACGCCTGAACGATGCGCTTTCCGGGCACGAGATCGACGTTGATGCCGGTGACTTCGTTTTCGCCGAGGACGAAGGGACCACCGATGTTGCTACTGATGTTGGCGGGACGACCCGTGAGCGCCGTGTGCTTGCGCGAGTCGGCGAGGAGTTCGTAAACCGTCGCGGGATCCGCCTTGAACTTCACGCGCTGCTTGATCGTCTTGCACATGTTTTCTCCGAAGTGCGTGCAGTGGAACTAGCGCCAGCTCGAGAGGCGGAGTCCCTGGAAGCGACGGAAGTCCGCTTCGTTGTTCGTCACGAGAATCAGTTCGTTGATGTGAGCGATCGCCGCAATTTGTCCGTCCGCCAGGTCCGCGTGTCCCGTACACCCACGTCCGCTCGAAACGCATCCGACGCTTCCGAGAATCGCGGGCCGGCCGAAAGCCGCTCGTGTTGTCTCCGACCGACCAAAACAGCCACACCCTCACCACGACGCGTTAGCTCAATCGGAAAATTGCTGCGGGCTTCGGCAATGGAATGTTGCCTGCGCATCGGGTCACCTCATGTACATCGCGATGTACATGTTAGCTCGCTGGTTTGAGGAAATAGGGAAGTTGGCTGGGGAGGGAGGATTCGAACCTCCGAATGGCGGCTCCAAAGGCCGCTGCCTTACCACTTGGCGACTCCCCAGTGCGGTCTCAGCTTCAACACCACACGAGCCGCGGGCATTGCGGAGCGGCGGAGTCTAGCAGTCCGCGCGACAGAAAACCACGGAGCTGCCGTACGTCCAACCGGCCTTTGGCCTTCAGCGCGGCCGGCCGTGCCGGCGGCATGGCGTGTGCTCTAGAGCCACCACGAGAGGAGCATTTGAAGCAACTCTTAGCCGCGCCAGCAAACGTCTTCCGTCGCATCGTCGAGGAAGCGACGGAGTTCTCCATCATGCTCCTCGATCCCGATGGCCACATCCTGATGTGGAACGCGGGCGCGAAAGCCATCTTCGGCTACGACGCGGACGAAGTCCTCGACCGGCACTTCGAGCTCCTGTTCACCGAGGCTGATCGCCTCGCGGACGTCCCCACGATCGAGCTGGCCACGGCACTCGAGAAAGGACGCGCCGACGACACGCGCTGGCATGTCACGAAGAGCGGCCGCGGCGTCTTCATGGACGGCGCCTCCATGCCCGTCCGCGACGACTCCGGCCGGCTGATCGGCTTCTCGAAATTCGGCCGCGACATCACCGAGCGCCAACTGACCGAGCGCCGCCTCGCCGCGCAGCTCGCGCTCACGAACCTCCTCAGCCAGGAACGCCCGCTCAACGTCACCGCCGCCCGCATCATGCAGACGATCTGCGAAAGCCTCGGCTGGGACATCGGCGCGCTCTGGGAAGTCGACGAAGGAATGATCCATTGCGTCGAAGAGTGGCACGCGCCGCAAGTCGACACCGCGGCCGCAGCGCTGCTCTGCCAGAACCAGCGGTTCGAGAAAGGCGTCGGCATTCCGGGACGCGTGTGGGAGCTCGGCGACGCGATCTGGTTCCGCGATCTCAACGACGCGATCTCCTTCCCGCGCGCGATCGACGCCGCGCACGCCGGCATGCGCTCCGCGTTCGCGTTCCCCATCATCGCCTCGGGCAGTGTCAGCGGTGTCATGGAGTTCTTCTCGATCGCGCACCGCGAGCCCGATCACGCGCTGCTGCCGATCATGACGCTCATCGGCAGCCAGATCGGCGACTTCTTCGAGCGGCGCCGCACGCAGACCGCGCTGCGCCGCAGCGAAGAGCGCTTCCGCCTCATGACCGAGACCGCGCAGGACGCGATCTTCACGATCGACGAGGCGAGCGTGATCACGTTCTGCAATCCTGCGGTCGAGCGACTCTTCGGATACACGCCGCGCGAGCTGATCGGGAAGCCGCTCGAGATCATCATCCCCGAGCGCCTGCGCGAGGCGCACCGGCGCGGCGTCGAGCGGTATCTGCGCACGCGCCAGCCGTCGATTCCATGGAGCGGCGTCGAGCTCCCGGCGATGCACAAGGACGGGCACGAGTTCCCGTGCGAGATCGCGTTCGGCGCGATCACGATGAACGACGGCACGGTCTTCACCGGCGTCGCGCGCGACGTCACCGAGCGCACGCGCGCGCTCGATCTCGAAAAGGAAGCGCGCGCAGAGGCGGAGGCGGCGCGCGCGCAGCTCGAGCGTCGCGCCGATGAAGAGGCGGCGTTCCGCCATCTCGCCAGCGCGCTCACGGGCGCCGTCGAGATGATCGACGTTTTGTACGAGATCACGAACCGCGCGACGCAGGTCACGCGCGCGGACGGCGTGTATGTCGAGCGGATCATCGATCACGGGCCAACGAAGCTCGTCGAGGTCGTGGCAGCGGCCGGACGCGGCGCGCCGCCGCGCGGTTTGCGCGTGTCGTTCCCCGGCTCGATGACGGACGAGATCCTCAACGGCAACGCGCCGGTGATCCTCGCGAACATGGCCGACTTCGGGAAGAGCATGGCGCCGTATCTCAACGACACGTGCGCGGAGTGCGAGGTGCTGGTGACGCCGCTCGTCGCCGAGCACGAGGTCCTCGGCGCGCTCGTGCTGCTGAACAATCGCGCTTCGGGACGCCACTTCCGCGATGCCGACATCGTCCGCGCGCGCACGTTGGGCGACCTCACGTCACTCGCGTTGCGTCGCGTGCGCTTGATGGAGCAGGAGCGCGAGGCGAAGGAGAAGGCGGAGGCGGCGGTGCGCGTGCGCGACGAAACGCTCGGGATCGTGTCGCACGATCTCCGCAATCCGCTGACGAAGATCGCGCTCAGCGCGGAGCTGCTCGCCGATGCGAATGCGGACGAACAGCCGGACCTCATCAAGACGATCACCGGCTCCGCGCGGCAGATGCAGCGGCTGATTCAGGATCTACTCGACGTCGCGCGCATGGAGACGGGCAAGCTCTCGGTGCGCCGCGACGAGATCGACCCGGAGGCGCTCGTGCGCGAGATGTGCGAGTCGAACACGCCGATCGCGCACCAGAAGCAGCAGACGATCATCTGCCGTCCGACGTCCGGCATGCCGAAGATCTGCGGCGATCGCGAGCGCCTCGTGCAGGTATTCGGGAACCTGATCGGGAACGCGATGAAGTTCACGCCGGAGCACGGAACGATCTCCGTCGACGCGCACCGCTCGGGCGACGTCGTGCTGTTCGTCGTGCGCGACACGGGTCCGGGAATCCCTCAGGCGGATTTGAAGAAGGTGTTCACTCCGTACTGGCAGGCCAAGAAGACCGCCCACATGGGCGCCGGCCTCGGACTCGCGATCGTGCGCGGCATCGTGGAGGCGCACGGCGGACGCGTGTGGGCGGAAAACGCCGCGGACGGCGGCGCCGTGTTCTCGTTCACGATTCCAGTGGTGTGATCACTTTTCCTTCGCGATCGCGCCGACCTTCGCGTGCGTCGCGCGCAGGTAATCCGCGGGCGCGATGAGGATCTGCGCGCCGCGCATGCCCGCGGAGATGGAGATGACGTCGAAGAGCTCGATCGTCTCGTCCGCGAACACGGGATAGTCCTTCTTCGCAGCGAGCGCGGTCACGCCGCCGCGAATGTATCCGGTGAGCGGCTGCACTTCCTTCAGCGCGACCGTGTCGATCTTCTTGTCGCCCGTGAGCTGCGCGAGCGCCTTCAAATCGAGCTGCTGATCGCCCGGCACGACCGCGAAACAGACACCATGCTTGTCCCCGCGCGCCACGAGCGTCTTGAACACCTGCTCCGCAGGCAACCCGACTTTGCGCGCGACGCTCTCCGCCGCAAGATCCTCCGGATCGACGTCGTATTCGCGCAACTCGTAGGAGATACCGAGGGAGTCGAGGAGACGGGCGGCGTTGGTTTTCATGGGACTACAATGAAGCACGATGGGCAGGCTGCTCGACAAGGTCATCGCGGAAACCGCGAAACTGCCGGAAGAAGAGCAGGAGGCATTCGCCGCGTTCATGTTGGCCGAGCTCGAGTCGGAACGGCGTTGGGATGCGCTGTTTGCGCGATCGCAGGATCTTCTGGCGCAACTGGCCGAGGAAGCGCGTCAGGAGTATCGCTCCGGCAGGACGCAACCGCTCGACCCTGAGAAGTTGTGAAGTCGCACACGACCGCAGCTTTTCGCAAACGCTTCGCATCGCTTCCCGCGGAGGTCCGGAGCCAGGCGCGAAACGCCTATCGGCTATTCGTGGTCAATCCGCATCACAGAAGCCTTCATTTCAAACGCGTGCATTCAACCGAACCGATTTACTCCGCGCGCGTAGGACGCAGTTATCGCGTCGTGGGCCTCGTCGAGGACGATCATGTGATCGTGTGGTTCTGGATTGGACCTCACGAACATTACGAAACGCTCCTCGCGAGTTTGTGACCGCCGGCTCGACATCGTAGTCGCGCAGCTCAATCCGCGGGAAATCACCACTCCATCTTCTCGAGAATACGCCGCGCAGCCGCGGCGACAAACTCGTCCGTTTGATCGCCGATGTCATCGATCGCACGATTGATCGCATCGGTGACCGCAACGTCATCAGGAACGGACATGGCGATCGAGTATAACCATCGGCATGATCCCCACGTGATCCCCGTCACTCTCTCCGGGAATGCCTCCTCTCTACTCTTCCGTTTCGCCGAATAACTTCGGAGGTCCTCTAACGTGAATCGATTTCGGGTGTATGGGCTGACGTGTGTCCTGCTGTTCGTCGCGATCGCCGCGCGGGCGACGACGATCGTGCTTCCCACGGACGAGCAGCTCATCGCGAAATCGCCGGTGATCGTCGCCGGGGCCGTCGTCTCCACGAATGCAGTCGAGCGCAACGGCGTCATCTGGACCGACACCGTCGTCGAAGTCGCGCGCACGATCAAGGGCAACGCCGCCGACACCATCACCATCCGCGAGCTCGGCGGCGAGATCGACGGACGCATCACCAAAGTCTTCGGCACCGCGGAGTTCAACGCCGGCGAGCGCGTCCTCCTCTTCCTCGAGCCGAATCCGCGCGGCGGCTATCGCACCATCGATCTGTTCGTCGGCAAGTTCACCGAAGCGCGCGCGATGGACGGACGTCGTCTCTGGCTGCGCGAAGACGGCGCGCAGGACGTGCAGTTCCTCGACGGCGACTTCCGCGAAGTCGCGCCGCGCAACATCCAGCGCGACGCCGCCGGCTTCGAGTCCTTCGTGAACGATCGCGTCGCCGGACGCGCGGGCGCGAAGAACTACGGCATCGAGAATCCGGTGCTCGAGCGCGGCACGGGCGATCCTCGCATCACCGCGAACTTCACGCTCATCTCCGAGCCCACGGTCTACCGCTGGTTCCGTTTCGACAGCAACCAGAGCGCCGCGTGGTATAGCGCCGGCACGCAGCCGGGCTACTCGAACGGCGGCGTCGCCGAGCTGCAGACGGCGATGGCGGCGTGGACGGGCTACAGCGAGGCGAACATCCGCTACACGTACGCCGGCACGAGCACGGGCTCGATGGGCGGACTCGGCTCGCCCAACGGCACCAACGAAGTCCTCTTCAACGACCCCCTCGGCGAAATCTCCGGCACGTGGAATCGCTCCACGGGCGGCGTCGTCGGCACCGGCGGCTTCAACGGCGTGAGCTCGGGCGGCAACTGGAACGCGCCCTTCGCCGCGGACGCACAACATCCCGCCGGCTCGATCCGCGCGTACAACATCACCGAAGGCAACCTCGTGATTCAGGACGGCGTGTCGGCGTCGACGGGCATCAGCAGCACGCGCCTCGCCGAGATCGTCGCTCACGAGTTCGGCCACACCCTCGGCTTCGGCCACAGCACCGACGGCACCGCGCTCATGTATCCGACCGTCACCGGTCTCGGACCGTCGCTGCGCGCGGACGATCAACTCGCAGCGCGCTGGCTCTATCCGAATGGCAGCAGCACGACGCCGAATCCGCAGGTTCCCGCGGCGCCCGGCAATCTCCGCGCGACCGTCAGCGGCACGAACATCGATCTAGCGTGGGACGACAACGCGACGAATGAGACCGGCCAGTCCATCTACCTCGCGGTCGGCAACGGCTCGTTCGGCAAAGTGAGCGACGTCGCCGCGAACGTGAAGAGCGCGCGCGTCAGCGGACTCACCGGCGGCTCGTATCGCGTGTACGTCGTCTCGTTCAACGGCGCGGGCAATTCGAATCCGTCGAACACCGTCACGGCGACCATCGCCAGCGCGCCGGTCGCGAATTTCACCGTCGATCCGCAGAGCGGCACTGCCGGCGTGACGTCCTTCACGTTCACCGACCAGTCGACCGGCGGTATCACCGCGCGCCAGTGGAACTTCGGCGACGGCTCGACCTCGACCGCCTCCGCCGCGTCGCACATCTACGCGACGCCCGGCCAGTACACGATCACGCTCACCGTCAGCGCGAATGGTTTGAGCGCGCAGACGACGAAGTCCGTCCTCGTCTTCGCGCCGCTCGACGCGAGCTTCGCGTGGACGCCGGCCAATCCGACGATCACCGACACCGTGCAGTTCACCGATCAGACGACCGGCGCGCCGACGACGTGGAGCTGGACGTTCGGCGACGGCACGACGTCGTCCGAACAGAATCCCTCGAAGAAATACGCGAACGCGGGCACGTACCTCGTGCGCCTCAGCGTGACGCGCAGCGGCAGCTCGTCGTCGACGACGAAGACGCTCATCGTGAGCTCGGGCGTGCCGGTGACGCCGAACGTCGTCGCGGCGTTCGGACTCTCCGCCGCATCGCCTGCCGCGGGCGCGCAGGTGACCTTCACCGATCAGTCGAGCGGCACGCCGACGAACTGGTCGTGGACGTTCGGCGACGGCGGCACCTCGTCCGCGAAGAATCCTGCACACACGTACGCAGCGGAGGGAACGTACACCGTGACCCTCACCGCGGCGAATGCGACGAGCTCCTCGACCACGTCGAAAGAGATCACGGTGACCGAGGCGCCGGCGTATCGGTCGCTGATCTCGGTGGCCGCCGTGACGGGCGGCGTCGGCGGCACGTCGTGGCGCACCGAGCTCACGCTCTTCAACGCGGGCTCACAGGGCGCGAGCGTGAAGATGCTCTTCCTTCCGGCGGGCGGCGGCTCGCCAATCACGCGCGACGTGTTCCTCGCCGCGCATCAGTCGCAGACGTACGCCAATGCGCTGCTCGATCTCTTCGCCATTCCCAGCGGCGCCGGCGCGATGGCGGTCGAGGCGTCGAGCGCGGGGACGAACGCGGATCTGCGCATCACGAGCCGCACGTTCACGACCGGACCGGCCGGCACGTACGGTCAGTCCGTTCCCGACGTGCAGCCCGCATCCCTCGGCAAGACGCTGTACGTCGCCGGCATCAAGTCCAGCAGCGCGTACCGCACGAACCTCGGCCTCGTGAATCGCGCATCGAGCGACGTCGCCATCACGCTCACGCTGCTCAGCGCGACCGGCGGCACGACCTCGTCGAAGAACCTCACGCTGCCGGCGAACAGCTTCCAGCAGGCGTCGCTCGCGACGTACTTCCCCGAGGTGGAGGGGAGGACGTTCGAGTTGCTGTCGCTCAAGATCGCGAGCACCGTCGCCGACGTCGTCAGCGGCTACGCCTCCGTTGTCGACAACGTCACGCAGGATCCCGTGTACATCCAGGCCGTGAGTCCCGCGATCGGCGGCGCGCTGTCCGTGCCCGTCGTCGGACGCGCGCCGGGCGCGAACGGCACGTTCTGGCGCAGCGACGTCACGTTCTACAACCCGACCACGAGCCGCATGGTGCTCACGCTGCGCTACGGCAATGCCACGCGCGCGATCGCCGTCGAAGGCGGCGAGACGGAAGTGCTGCCGGACGTCTTGTCCGAGTTTGGCGAGACCGCGGGCAGCGCCGCGCTGCGCGTCGAGTGGACGCTCGCGACGGGACCCGTCGTCACGACGCGCACGTACACGAGCGTCGAGAACGGCGGCACGTACGGACAGTCGATCGATCCCCTCGCGCAGCTCGGCAACGACGCGTTCGTGCCCGGCCTGCGCAACGACACGAGCTATCGCACGAACGTCGGCTTCGTGAACGGCGGCAGCGACACCGAGACGTTCGCGGTCGTCGCGCTGTCGCCGAGCGGCAACGAGCTCGGACGCACGACCGTCACGCTCGCCGCCGGCGCGCAGACGCAGTCCGCGATCACCGCCCTGCTCTCGCGCGTCAGCGGCAACTTCACGCTGTACATCGAAGGCGACGGCGA
>DATELS010000726.1:0-4651 GCA_035276365.1 Thermoanaerobaculia bacterium | reverse complement strand
CGGAATCGTGGCGTGCACCGCGGGCGCGGGCGGCGGCGGCGCGGATGCGGCGGGCGCCTCGACCGCGCGCGGACGCACGACCGGAATCTCGGGCTCGCTCTCATCCTGCGGACAGTAAGGACAGATGTCCCACGACTCGTCGATGAAGTGTCCGTTCTCACATCGCTTGTCAGCCACGTCGGTCCGCCTCACTCAAGCGTGAAATGCAACAGCAACGGCGTTTCTGCCGCCGAAGTAGATGATGTCCCCGTCCTGCAGGAAACGCTTGTCGATCTTCTGGTCGTTCACGTACGTCCCATTCGAAGAGTTCCGATCGATGAGCAGCACTTTCCCGTCGATGGAAACGACCTCGGCATGGAGACGCGACACCTTTGGATTCTCCAATACGATCTCACAAATTGTCGATTCGCGCCCGATGCGAATGCCCGATCCGCCGAGGCCGAGTTTCTCGCCGGCGCGGGTGCCGTTGAGGATGGTGAACTTCCCGAGCATCGAGCTCGGAGAGAAGATCGAGCCGGTCGGCGCGACCACGGTTTCAACCGTCGGCGCCTTCAGGATGTCGGGTGACACGCGCGCGTGCTGCGGCATCCGCGCGCGCAGCGTCCACACGAGCGCGGCGATGATCAGCGCGAGGACGAGCGTCGCCACGAACGCGGTGATCGTCGGATGCAGACGCCACAGCGGCGTCGCCGCGATCCCGCGCTCCGCGTCATGGCCGAAGCGGATGAGGTCCGGCGACTTCGGGAAGAGCCGCGCGGCCTCGTCGAGCTCCGACTTCGCCTCCGCCCACCGCCCGTCCGACGCCGCATCGAGCGCGGCGCGATAGTGCTGGTTGAACGCACCGCCGCTGCTCGCCGTGAACTTCGCCTCGGCCAGCATCTGCTTCGCGACGCTGATGGGCACGAGGAACTTGATCTGCTCCGCGTTCGTATGTCCCCACGTCGAGATGCCGACGACTTCCGCATCGCGATTGACCGCCGGTCCGCCGGAGTTGCCGCGATAGATCGCGACGTTCGACTGAAACACCGGCGCGTTCGCGATGTTGCGTTTGATCGCGGTGATCATGCCGCCGCTGAACGTCGGCTCGAGATCGCTGTCGCTGGACAGCCAGCCGCCGATGACGTCGTCCGAGCTGCTCGCGACCGCGGGATAACCGACCGACCAGATCGAGTCGCCGACGCGCATCGCATCCGAGTCCCCGAGCGCGAGCGACGGCAATCCTTTGCGCTCGATCTGCAGCACGGCGAGATCGGTTCCGCGCTCGTGCAGCGCGGGCGAGTAGCGGCGGATGCGAAACGGCAGCGTCTCGCCGTTCGAGAGCTCGACCTGGCTCACGATCTTCACGTTCTCGACGCGCCCCGCGGTGGCGAGCGGCGCGACGTAGCGGTCGAGCTCTTCGTCGCGATAGACCGTGCGCAGCGTGTCGATCGGAAAGTGCCGCACGAGCGCGGCGATCGCGCCGTTGCGCAACAGCTCGTGCTCGAGCGCCTCGGGATCGCGCGTCGGCGCGACGACGTGACCGCTCGTGAGAATGAGTCCGTCGGGATGAATGAGAAAGCCGCTGCCCGAGCCGCCCGCGCCGGTCGTGACCTTCGCCTCGGTCGTCGCGATTTCACGCGCGCGAATCTGATGTCCGTCCGCGAGTAGTTGCTGCTCGATGTTCGTCACCGCCTCGGGCGGATAGCGAAACTCCGCGGTCGCGAATGCGCTGATGCGCACGACCGACGGCTTCACGCTGTACGCGATCTTCGTCACGTCATCGAGGCGCGGCACGTTGCGGCGGCAACCCGCGATGCATCCGGCCACGAGAACGACGGCGATCGGGAAGAGCCGGGGGCGGGACATGACTCAGCGCGAGGACGAAGGTCGGGATTCGTTCGAGATCTCTTGCTGATGGTTCCAGTAGAGCCACGCGCCCGCGGCGCTGAGCGCGAGCACGACGACGAGCGTCCACTTGAGCACGGGGCGCTTCTGCGGCGGCGTACCGGTCGAAGGTCCGATCTCGTCATCCGTGATCGCCGGAATCTTGTCGGTGACGCGCTGATCGGGCGGCACGACGATCTTGTCCGTATCCTTCACCGTCTCGTCGAACTGCGATGCCTCGAGCTCGATCGTCTCGTCGAACTTCACCGGCTCGGGCTCCGGCTCGTCCGTCGCCTCGACGCGCGCGACGATCACCGTCACGTTGTCCGGCGCGCCGCGCTCGAGCGCGCGCTTGAGACACTCGTCCGCCGCCTGCTCGATCGGCAGTTGCGCGATCTCTTTTAGCTCCGGCTCTTTCACGACGCCGTGCAATCCGTCGCTGCAGAGGATGAAGGTGTCGCCTTCCTGCAATTCGAACGGACCGCGCACGTCGATCTCGACGTCTTCCGACACGCCCATCGATCGCTGCAGCACGTTGCGACGCGGATGCGTCTCCGCCTCGGCGGTGGTGAGCAGTCCTTCGCGCACCATCGTCGCGACGAGCGAGTGATCCTCGGTCATCTGTTCGATCGCGTCTTCGCGCACGCGATAGATGCGCGAGTCGCCGACGTGCGCGAACCATCCCTTGCCGCTGCGCACCGCGAGCACGGACGTCGTCGTGCCCATGCCGCGCAGCTCGGGATTCGTCTGCGCCTCATGAAAGATGCGTGCGTTCGCGCGCGCGAGCGAGTCGCGCAGCGCGATCGCGATGTCCGTGGTCTCGCTGCCGAGGTA
Source organism: Thermoanaerobaculia bacterium (assembly GCA_035276365.1). GTDB lineage: Bacteria > Acidobacteriota > Thermoanaerobaculia > Gp7-AA8 > Gp7-AA8 > QHVT01. The sequence goes on along the minus strand of DATELS010000726.1, from coordinate 1,954 downwards.
TTGCGCCTTCACGGTTTCGGCGGCGAGCTTCGACGCGGTTGCGCCGCCGCGATGTCCGCCCATTCCGTCCGCGACGATGAGCAAACGCCCGCCCGGATGGCTGGCCTGTTCTTCCTGCGGCGTGGTGCACGCGCCGAAGTCCTGATTCTCGGAGCGCACGAGTCCGACGTCCGTACGCAGCACGGCGCGGACGACGAGGCGGCGCTGAGGAACGACTTCCGACGACGATGCTTGCTCGCTCATGGCGCGGGGAGTGCGCTCGATTATACCCGCGCCGTATAATCGTCGCGCTCCATGGACCAGCTCCAGATCCATTACGTCGATCTCGGCGTGCCGCGCATCACGGATGTGAAGTCGGATCTGTCGATCGGACGGACCGAGGGGAACGACCTGGTGCTGAATCATCCGTCGGTGTCGCGCAAGCACGCGCGGCTCGAGGGACGGAACAACGCGTGGTGGATCGTCGACCTCAAGTCGACGAACGGCGTGAAGGTGAACGGCAACCTCGTGACCGAGTCGCAGATCGGCGCGGGAGACAAGGTGCTGATCGGTTCCGTGCAGCTCGACATCAAGGCCATGCCGTCGGTCGAGTTCACGGGCGACTCGATGTTCGACAACCCGTCGGGCACGGTCATCCGCCGCATCTCCGATTTCAATTCCGAGTTCGGCCTCGACCTCGGCGAAGTGCAGCAGCAGGCCGCGGCGGTGCGTCCGCCGTCCGAGCCCGGTAAGGCGCCGGAGCCTTCGTTCTCGCGCGAGAAAATCTTCCAGGTGCTCGTGCAGGTCGCGAAGTCGCTCCTGCAGACGGAAGACCTGCAGACGCTGCTCAATACCGTGATGGACATGATCTTCCGCTACCTCCCGGTCGAGCGCGGACTGATCATCCTCTTCGATGAGGAAGGCAACCCGGTTCCGAAGCTGACGAAGTTCATCGAAGGCGCGGACGCGCACGACATCCCGATCTCACGCACGATCCTGAAGATGGTCGCGGAGCAGCAGGTGTCGCTGATGACGTCCAACGCGCTCGAAGACGCGCGCCTCCTCGGCGGCAAGTCGATCGCGATTCACGGCATCCGCTCGGCGATGTGCGTTCCGCTCTGGAACAAGCAGCGCGTCATCGGCGCGGTGCAGGTGGACTCGCCGATTCACATCGGCCGCTTTCAGGAAGAGGACCTCGACCTGCTCACCGCGCTCGCGAATTTCGCGGCGGTGGCGATCGAGCGCGCGCAGCTCGCGGAGAAGATCGTGCAGGAGCGGCAGATCCGCTCGAAGATGGAGCGCTATCACTCGCCCGCGGTCATCGACGAGATCGTGAAGGGCGTGGTGAGCGCGGACGAGACGGAGATCCGCAACGCGGACGTGTCGATCCTCTTCGCCGACATCTCGGGATTCACGAGCGTGTCGGAGTCGAAGAAGCCGGAGGAAGTCGCGCAGTTCCTCTCGAACTTTTTCTCCGCGGCGGTGGACGCGATCTTCGCGTACGGCGGCACGCTCGATAAATTCATCGGCGACGCGGTGATGGCGTTCTTCGGCGCGCCGATCCCGCAGGACGATCACGCGGACCGCGCGATCATGGCCGGCCTGATGATGATGGAGCGCATCGCGGTGTGGAACGCGGAGCGCGAGCAGCAGGGACTGCCGATCGTGAAGATTCGCGTGGGCATCAACAGCGGTCCCGCGGTCGTGGGCAACGTCGGGACGGAGAAGCGCGTCGACTACACGGTGCTCGGAAGCTCGGTGAACATCGCGTCGCGCCTCGAGAGCGGCGTGGCGAAACCGGGACAGCTCGTGGTCTCGCAGAACACGCTCGAGCGCGTCGTGGGCAGCTTCAACACGGAGGCACTCGGCGAGTTCGCGCTGAAGGGCCTGCAGCAGAAGATGCCGGTATATCAGGTGAAGTCGTCGGTGGGAGTGTCGCGAAGAACGGCCTCGGATACATTCCACGCCGCCACCC
>DATELS010000725.1:0-5402 GCA_035276365.1 Thermoanaerobaculia bacterium | reverse complement strand
TCGCCAGCTCGTGAATGAGCTTGTACGCGTTGAACGTGTCTCTTCGCGAGGCGCTCGCGACGTCCGCCGCGCTCTTCACGCCGTCGATGTGCTGCGCGATCGCCTCCGCATCTTCATTGAGTCCAAGGCGGCGGAAGACGTCGTCGAAGTCGGGCGACTTCGCGAAGACCGCGGAGCCGCCGTCCAGCGCGCGCTCGAACGTCGCGCGATCCTGATCCGTCACCACCAGCTCGACCAGCACCTGCGGCAGCGGGAACAATGTGCCCTCGTCGCGCTTCGGGAGATAGTCATCGACGATCGTGAACGAGCCCGCGGGCCACGCCGCGATCGAGCGAATCACGCCCACCACCTGAACGCGACGCGCCCACGTCAGCTCCTTGCGCGTGATGAAGCCGAGATTCAGCAGAGCGTCGCCGAGGGTCTCGCTCTCTTTGCGCTTCGCGAGCGCCTGCTTCACATGCTCGCGCGAGACCTTGCCCGCGCGCATCAGGATCTCGTCGATGCTGTCCGAGCGGTCGTTCGTGCTCGCCGACAGGATGTCTCCACTTTTGAAGTAGATGATCTTGATGATCCCGTCGTTCTCGAAGCGAATCGCTCCGGTGAACTGCTCACGCCACAGCTCCACGAGCCGGGCAACCAGATCGATCTCGCTGATTTCGCCTTCCAACATACTTCCCCCGCCCCCTGCACACGTTTCGTTGCGATGCGCGATTATCGCACGCGCTACGAGTGCAGTTCCTCCCACACGATTTGGCCGACTTTGCGCCCGAGCACGTTCATCAAATCCTGCGCCGACGCCTGCTTCACCGCGGACACGCTGCCGAAGCGCTCGATGAGCAGCCGCTTACGCTTGTCGCCGATGCCCGTCAGGTCGTCGAGCGCGCTGTGCAGCGTTCGTTTCGAGCGGCGGCGGCGATGCGACGACACCGCGAAGCGATGCGTTTCGTCGCGCACCATCTGCAGGAGCTGCAGCGCGGGATCGTGGCGATCGAGGCGCACCGGCTCCTCGCGATCGGGAAGGTAAATCTCTTCTTCACGTTTTGCGAGACCTGCGATCGGGATCTCCTCGATGCCGAGCTTGTTCAGCGCCGCGAGCGCCGCGTTGAGCTGTCCGCGTCCGCCGTCGATGAGGATCATGTCCGGCAGCGGCTTCGATTCTTCGAGCAAGCGTCGATAACGCCGATCGACCGCCTCGGCCATCGACCGGAAGTCGTCCGCGCCCACGACCGTCTTGATGTTGAAGACGCGGTACTGGTTCTTGTCGAACTTCCCACGGTCGAGTACGACCATGCCCGCGACGGAATCCGTTCCCTGGATGTTCGAGATGTCGAACGACTCGATCTTCTGAATCTCGCGATCCGAAACGCCGATCGCGTCGCCGAGGCGTTGCGCGGCGATCTGCATGCGATCCTGCGTCGACTTGCGAAACCTCGACTCGTGCGACAGCCGCGCGTTGCGATTCGCGAGCTCGACGCGATCGACGCCGCGTCCGCGCTGCGGCATGCGCACGTGCACGCGGCGATTCGCCTGCGACGTCAGCCACTCCGCGATGAGCTCGCGCTCTTCGATGTCGAACGGAATCAGGATCTCGGACGGGATGAAGAGGTTGTCCTGATAGTAGCGCTGCAGAATTTCGCCGAGGAAGTAGCCGGCCTGGTAGTCGCCGACTTTCTCCCAGAACAGCTCGCGGCGATCGACGACATTGCCGTCCCGGATGACGAAGAGCTGCACCGCGACGTCGCTCCCCTCTTCGTACAGACCCCACACGTCCATGTCTTCGTCTTCCGCGGACGCGACCTGTTGCTCGGCCTGAATGCGCTCGACGGTGCGAATGAGGTCGCGATAGTACGTCGCGACTTCGAAGTTCTCCTCCTCGGCCGCGCGATACATGCGCGTGCGCAGCCGCTCGTGCAGCTCTTTCGATTTGCCGCTGAGGAAGAGCACGACGTCATCGACCATCTCGCGATACGCCTCGGACGTCGTGAGTCCGACGACGCACGGGCCAAGGCATTGGTGCATGTCGTAGTAGAGACAGGGACGCGCGAGCGCGCTCTTGCCGTCGACGATGTCGAGATCGCAACTCCGCAGCTTGAACTGATCGGCGACGAGCTTGAGGATGCGTCGCGCCGTGCCGGCGAAGAAGGGACCGAAGAAGAGATCGCCCTTTTTCCGATCGATCCTCCGCGTGAACACGACCCGCGGATAGTCCTCGGACATCGTGACTTTCAGATACGGATAGCTCTTGTCGTCGCGAAGGAGGATGTTGTATCGCGGCTGATGCGCCTTGATGAGGTTGTTCTCGAGGAGGATGGCCTCGAGCTCGTTGTTCGTCGTGACGAAGTCGATCGCGTCGATCTCGTTGATCAGCGTCATCGTCTTCGCGTCGCGCGCGCCGCGACCGACGAGGTACGAGGTCACGCGATTGCGCAGGTTCCTCGCCTTCCCGACGTAGATCACCTGCCCCTCGGCGTTCTTGTGCAGATACACGCCGGGCCGTTCGGGAAGCTCTTTGAGCCGCGCCTTGAGGCGCGCGCTGCGTTCGGCGTAGTTCTCGGACGACATCAGAGGCCGTTCCAACAGCCGCGGGTCACTGTTTCTTCGCGCTCAGCACGGCTCGCCACGCGGCGTCCTGAATCGCGCGCGCATCCTCGGGGGTGATGGTCTGCAGCCGGATGCCGTCGTCGTAGATCTCATGCTGCGCGGCGAGGTCGCGGAAGCTGAAGGGCGCTCCGTGCGCGGGCTTGTCGTAGATCGTCGAGTAGACGTTGCACGCGACGAGATACGCGCCGAAAGAATTCGGATGCAGCCCGTCCTGATCGAGTCGATGTCGCGCACTCACCTCGCGCCACGCGACGGCAACCGGCACGACGCGCATGTTCACGCGCTTCGCGGACGCGAGCGACGCGGCGATGAACTCGTTGATATCGCCCTCGGGCCGCCAGACGAGATAGTAGAGCGGCGTCGCGCCGCTCTTACGAATCTCGGTCGCGAATCGCGCCAGATAGTCATTGAACGCCGCGGCGTTGTAGAGCGGATGCGCAGCGCCAGCGCCGCCTTGCACGACGACGTAGTCCCAATGCTGCGTCCAGATCTTCTCCAGCGCGGTGGTCTCGTTCCAGAGCTGCTCGAGCGTGATGCCGCTGCGCGTGACGGCGTCGACGCGCAGCGGGCGCTTCTCGCGCGCGGCGATGCGTTCCGTCATCTTCGGGATCTCGTTGTAGTACGTGAGGCTGTTGCCGAGAAAGAGTATGGAGACGACGCTCGGATCGCGCGGCGCGCGCTTGACCGTGAGCGTCGCGTACTCCGTCTTCCGCAGCGCGGGACAGTGCGGCTTCAGTCCGCGCAGTTGCGCCGCGGCGGGAACGAGGAGCGGCATCTCCGGAGTGATGGCTGGACATCCTTTGTAGTGATACACCCCTGCGGATACATCGGCCGCGACGCGCTCAGGCACGAGCTCGCGATACGTGACGGTGGTGTCGTTCGCCGAGACGACGATGAACCGCGCGGCGAGCAGCAGAGCAACGAGAACGTTCATAGCGCGCCGAGCACCTCGCCGACCGCGGCGCGCGACGCATCGGTCCACTCGTGTCCGCCCGCAAATACAAGACTGCGCGCACGGTTACCGAGATAGCTCAAGTCCTTGTTGAGCTTTTCCTGCGTGTACCACTCGTCCTTCTCGCCGCGCACGAGCAGCGTTGGAGGCAGATTCACCGACGCGTCTTCTTTGATCTCGGGAGGAATGTCGCCGCCGAGGAGGATGAGGGCATCGGCGCGGGTCGCGTAGGCCGCGGCGCGAGCCGCCATCGACGCGCCTTGCGAGAATCCGAGGAAGACGAGCGTCCTCGGACGCGGAAGCGCGGCGAGCACGCGTTGCACATACGCGATGTTGTCCGCGATCGCGAGCTCGCGATCCTGACTCGTCAGCCAGTTCGCGACGATGATTCCCGCGCGCGTGTAAAACGGATGCAGCGCCTGCACCGCCGCGATCGACCAGCGCTCGATGCCCGGAATCTTCTCGAGCTCCGCGAGATGCCACTCCGCGACTTCCGCGTAGCCGTGAAACCCGACGAGCAATCGCTCCGCGCCGCGGTCTTCATAGAGGTAGCGGCCGTGCGTCGTCGTCTCGATCGTGCGCGTTTCCATGTGGCGCGCAGTATGCCCATAGAATGCGCGCCGTGCATCTCCTCCTGGTCATCCCCTGCTACAACGAAGAGCATCGACTGCCGGTCGATGAGCTGCGTCGCTTCGCGCTCGACGGCGTGCGTCTCGAGATTCTCTTCGTCAACGACGGCAGCACGGACGGCACGCTTCGTCTCCTGCAATCGCTCGTGGCAGAGGATCCGTCGCGCTTCTCGCTGCTCGATTTGGAGCGCAACAGCGGCAAGGCGGAGGCGGTGCGTCGCGGGATGCTCGCCGCGATTGAACGCCGTCCGGATCTCTTCGGATTCTGGGACGCCGATCTCGCCACTCCGCTCTCCGAACTGCGCGGGTTTCTCGACGTCTTCACCTCGCGTCCTGAGATCGAAATGGTCTTCGCCGCGCGCGTCCGTCTCCTCGGCCGCTCCATCAGCCGCAATCCCGCACGTCACTACTTCGGCCGCGTCGGCGCCACGCTCATCTCCTCGTCGTTGGGACTCGCCGTGTACGACACGCAATGCGGCGCGAAACTGTTCCGCTGGAGCGAGTCGATGCGCGAGCTGTTCGCGCAGCCGTTCCTCTCGCGCTGGATCTTCGACGTCGAGATCATCGCGCGCCTCGTGCGCCAGCGCGGACGCGACGACGCCGCGCGCGCGATCTACGAGCTGCCGATCCTCGTCTGGCACGACGTCAAGGGATCGAAAGTGCGCTCGACTGACTTTCTCCGCGCGCTGAAAGATCTCGCGAAGATTCGCCGCGCCTATCGACGTTAGAATGCGCGCGATGCCCGACGTTCTCACGCAGGTCACCGACCGCTCCCTGTCCTCGCTCGCGCAAGGCCTCATCGGCTCCGAGGTGTTGAAGATCGCGGGGGAGGTGCGGGCGCTCACGGCGAGCGGCCGCTCCGTCACCAACCTCACGGTCGGCGACTTCTCGCCGTCCGAGTTCCGCATCCCGCGACTGCTCGAATCGCTCATCGCGCAGAACCTCGCCGCGGGACAAACCAACTATCCCCCCTCGGACGGCACGCTCGAGCTGCGGCGCAGCGTCATCGACTTCTATCGCGAAGAGCTCGGCCTCACCTACCCGCTCGAAGCGACGCTCATCGCCGGCGGCTCGCGTCCCGTCATCTATGCCGCGTATGCGGCGACCGTGGATCGCGGCGACAAGGTCGTCTATCCGACGCCGTCGTGGAACAACAATCACTACACGTATCTGAGCGGCGGCGTGCCGGTCGAATTGAACGTCGGCGCGGACACGAACTT
>DATELS010000724.1:0-9673 GCA_035276365.1 Thermoanaerobaculia bacterium | reverse complement strand
GCCTCGCGCTCCGCTTGAATGGCCTCGAGCAGCGGACGATCTTTCGCGAGCGGATGCGGACGCCGCGTCTCGGAGTAGCGCCGCACGATCACTTCTTCGCTCGCCTCGAGGAAGATGAGCACTGTGTTCGGCACGAGCTTGCGCAGGCGCTCGCGATAGAAGCGCGGGAAGATCGACGCGAAGTCGTGCGTGCGGACGTCGACGACGATGCCGACGCGGTTCGCCTTCTCGTGCAGCGTGACTTCGTCGAGATACGGCTCGATCAGCTCGATCGGCAGGTTGTCCGTGCAATAGAAGCCGAGGTCTTCGAGAGTCGACTGCACGTAACTCTTGCCGGAGCCGGAGAGCCCCGTGATCACGACCAGGTATTCGGGTGCATTCATGCGTCGGTCGAGGCGCGCGCGATCTGTTCGTCGATGCGGCGCGTGAACTCGCGCGCGGAATCGTACCCCTGCAGCTTCATGAGGTGATTGCGCGCCGCGATCTCCACGAGCAGAGCAAGGTTCCGGCCCGATGCGACGGGCAGCCGCACGTACGGCTTCGACACGCCGAGGAGCTCGTACGTCTCGCCGGTGATGCCGAGGCGGTCGTACTCCGCGCCCTCGACCCACTTCTCGAGCTTGACCACGAGATCGATCGGCTTCATGTCGCGCGTCGACGCCACGCCGAAGAGGTCTTTGATGTCGATGATGCCGATGCCGCGGAGCTCCATGTGATGGCGGAGGAGATCGTTCGAGTAGCCGAGGAGCGTGTCGTTGGGATGGCGCTTCACGACGACGAGATCGTCCGCGATCAAACGATGGCCGCGATGGATGAGGTCGAGCGCGCACTCGCTCTTGCCGATGCCGCTGTCGCCGAGGAGGAGCACGCCGATACCGAGGACGTCGAGGAGGCCGGAGTGCATCGTGATGCGCGGCGCCATCGTCTGCTCGAGAAAGTACGTCGTGCGCGTGATGGTCGTCGACGACATGGACGGCGTCGAGAAGAGCGGCACCGAGCGCTTCTCGCACTCGACGCGAAACTCGTCGAGCGGCGTGATGCCTTTCGTCACGATGAAGCAGGAGATGTCGAGACCGGCCACGTCGCGGATGCGCTTCTCGCGCAACCGCGGCGGCAGGCTCTGGAGGTATTTCGTTTCGGACGCGCCGATGATCTGCACGCGCCACGGTTTGATGTACTCGTAGTAGCCGGCGAACGCGAGCCCGGGCTTCTGCACGCGCGGACGGCAGATGACGCGCGCGAGGCCGTCGTCGCCGGTGACGAGCTTGAGCTGCAGATCGGCGAGGTCGGGCGCGCGTAACGCGCTGACCTTGGTCTCGATGTAATCCTCGTCGGTCACATCGTCATGTTACCGCGCTTACTTGACGACGATGCTCGCCGCGGCGACGGACTCGAACTTCTCTTCGAGCTCGGCGGCTTTCTTCTTGTCCTGCACGCGCTCCTTGCCGCTGCCGGTGTCGACTTCGATCGTGACCGCGTAGTCCTTGCCGAGCCCCGGAACGGCCGCGCCGGCGAAGGTGAAGGTGAAGTCCTTGAAGTTGAGTCCCGCCTTGCCGGTGCCGAACGTCTGCGAGTCGCCGCCGCCGCGCTCTCCGCTCGATGCGGAGGCGCTGGTGCCGAGATCCGTGACCGCGGCGCCGGAGGGTGCGCTGACGTAGCTCGCGCGGCCTTTGCGCTCGTCGACGCTCATGCCGGTCGGCGCACCGAAGAGGATGACGACTTTGCCGCGCAGCGTCGTCGAGCCTTTGATCTTGCCGAGGGAGAGGTATTTGTCGGCGTTGGCGGCGCGGAGGGCGACTTCCTTCGTGAACTTGGCGCCGCCGCGCTTGGCGACGAAGTCGGTCACGAACTTGTCCGCGTCGGCCTCGGTCGCGAGCGCGCTCCACTCCGTGCGCTCCGCCTGCGTCATGAAGAGCGCCTGCGGCGACTTGTCCCAGTCCTTGTACTTGCCGAGATCGGCGGCGAAGAGGGAGGCGGCGGACAGAGTGAGGGCGAGCACAGCCGTGGCATGGAGGCGCATATGGCAGTTATACGCGCGAGGCCGGTCGGTTGTTCCCTACGAAATGGTGAATTGCGGAGCGCCGGCGTCGACGCCGGCGCTCCGCTCAGAACTCCGGCGCGATCAATCCCAGATTGTTGTCCCGCCGCTTGTAGATCACGGACACCTTGTCCGTGTCGATGTCGCGGAAGACGATGAACTCGTTCTTCGAGTCGTCGAGGCGCAGCGCGGCCTCCTCGATCGACATCGGGCGGATCGCCAGATTGTTCGTCTTGATGATGCGCGGCATGCGCACCGTCGACGCCTCGTCGCGGATGCGACCCGGCTCCAGCACCTGCACCGCCCACTCCGTCACGGCCGGCTTCGCGCCGTCCTTGCGGTGATGGTCGCGGATCTTCTTGCGGTTCTTCTGCGCCTGGCGCTTCAGATGATCCATCGCCTGGTTGACGGCGTCCTGCATCGACTCGTCCGACTCCTGGACCGTCTTCACGTCGTGCTCTTTGCCGTTGATCAGGATCTCGCAGATGTTGCGGTACTTCTCGACCTGCAGCACGACGCGGACGTCGATCACGTCATCGAAGAGCCGCTCCTGAATCTTGGCGAGCTTCTTCTCCACCATGTCGCGGACGTCGGGAGGAATGTCGTAGTTGCGGCCGGAAATCTCGGTCGTCATGGATTACACCTCGACTCAAAAAATTTGCTTACGGTCCGTGGACGACGGGATGTTCAGCTCATCCCGATACTTGGCCACGGTGCGGCGGGCGATGTTGATGCCCTCGTCGTTCAGGATCTTCATGATCTTGGAGTCGGAGAGCGGTTTGCGCGGGTCCTCGTTCTCGATGTAGCTCTGGATCTTCTTCTTCACAGTGAGTGACGAGATGTCTTCGCCCGTGTCGGAGTCGATTCCGCTGTGGAAGAAGTACTTCATCAGGAAGAGGCCGCGCGGGGTGTGCATGTACTTGTTCGAGACGACGCGCGACACGGTCGACTCGTGCATCTGAATGTCGTCCGCGACGTCGCGCAGGACGAGCGGGCGCAGGTGATCGATGCCCTTCTCCAAAAACTCGCGCTGGTGCTTGACGATGGACTCGGCCACTTTGTAGATCGTGCGCTGGCGCTGGTCGAGCGACTTGATGAGCCAGACCGCGGAGCGGATCTTGTCCTTGATGTAGTTGACCGTCTCGCCGTCCTGCTTCGAGTCCATGGAGTTCAGCATGCTGCGATAGCCGCTGTTGATGCGCAGCTTCGGCATGCCGTCCTCGTTGAGAACGATTACGTACTCGTCCCCAACCTTATGAACGTGGACATCCGGCTCGACATAGATCGCTCGCTCATTGGAGTATTTCCTCCCCGGTTTGGGATCGAGATGTTTGATCAGCTCGACGATCCCTTCGAGCGTCTTGAGATCGATGCCCAGCGTCTTCGCGAGCGGGACGAACTTGCGCTGCATGAACTCGTCCCAGTGATCGCGGATCACGGTCTCGACGAGCGGCTCGTCGAGCTCGAGAAAGCGCAGTTGCAGGAGCAGGCACTCGCGCAAATCGCGCGCGCCGACGCCGATCGGATCGAGCGACTGCACGGCCTGCACCGCGGTCTCCACTTCCTCCGCGGTGAAACCGCCCGAGGTCATGATCTCGTCGTTGCTGGCGCGGAGGTAACCGTCTTCGTCGATGTTGCCGATGATGAACTGCGCGATCTCTTTCGTCCGCGGCGACGCGTCGGACATGGAGAGCTGCCACGTGAGGTGATCGGAGAGATTCGGCGGACGCGTGAGCGTGTTCTCGATGGGGAACTCTTCGTGCTCCTCGCCCATCCCGCGCGGGTTGTAGCCGTACTCGATGTAGTCCTGAAAGTACGCGTCGTAGTCGATCTCGTCGAAGGAGTCTTTCTCTTTCTCCTTCGCCGGCTCGACCGGCTTCACATCCTGCGCTTCGTTCTCGCTCTTCGTCTCCTCGGCCTGCGTCTCCTCGGTCTTCACTTCCTCGGTCGACTCATCGAGGAGCGGATTCTCGAGCAGTTCCTGATTGAGGACTTCCTGGAGCTCGAGCTTCGAGAGCTGCAGCAGCTTGATCGCCTGCTGCAGCGACGGCGTCATGATCAGCTTCTGGCTGAGTTTGAGGTGTAGTTTTTGTTCGAGTGCCATCGCGGAATTCGTTACGTCCTATCGTCTCTCAGCGCTAGTTCAGGTTGAACGTTTCGCCCAGGTAAATTCGCCGGACCTCCGCGTCGGCCGAGAGACTCTCCGGCACTCCCTGCCGGAAGATTTCACCCTCTTTGATGATATAGGCCCGATCGGTGATCTTCAATGTTTCCCGCACGTTATGGTCCGTAATGAGGATACCGATCCCTCGGGCCCGCAGTTGCGAAACGATTCGTTGAATTTCGAACACTGCGATTGGATCGATTCCTGCAAACGGCTCATCCAGCAAGATGAATGCCGGGTTGATCGCGAGACTCCTGGCAATCTCGACGCGCCGCCTCTCTCCCCCCGACAACGTGTACGCCCGGCTTCGCGCGATGTGCGTGATTCCGAACTCCTCGAGGAGCTGACGCGTACGGCGTTCGCGCTCGGCCAGCGGAAGGCTCATCGTCTCGAAAACGGAGAGCAGATTCTCTTCGACGGTGAGCTTGCGAAAGACTGACGCTTCCTGCGGGAGGTAGCTGATGCCGCGCTGCGCGCGCAGGTACATCGGCAGTTCGGTGATGTCGTCGTCGCCGAGGGAGACGGCGCCTCCGTCGGGGCGGACGAGACCGACGATCATGTAGAAGGTCGTCGTCTTTCCCGCGCCGTTCGGGCCGAGGAGGCCGACGATCTCGCCCTGCCGGATTTCCACCGAGACGTCGCGGACGACTTTGCGTCCGCGGTAAACCTTCACGAGATGCGTCGCGGTGAGATGAAGAGGTTCCGTGCCCCGGGCGGTGGCGTCAGCCATGCGCGGCGGAGAGTATCAGAACCCCGCGACACTCACGCGAGTGCCTCCGCGACTACGCGAGCGTGCAGGTGACGAGGTACTGCGACCGCGTCTCCTGATCGAGACGGAATTCGTTCGGCGTGTGCGACGTGAGCCGCAGCGTGCCGCCGTTGTTCGTCAGCTTGGCCGCCGCATTTCCGGTCGCGGTGTCGACGGTCACCTCCGCCGACTTGCCGTCGGCGATGTCGATGTTGACGTAACGTGGCGTCCCGGTGTTCGGCTGGAGCGTGAACGTGGCGATGGAAACGCCGTCGAGCAAAAGCGCCCAGTCCTGCACCGAAGCCGAGGCGTTGAAGAATCCGAGTTGAAATCGCATGCGCGTCGTTGCCTCCGTAGACGGACTGCCGGAAGCGCGCGCTGCGTCTCACTCGCGGGCTCGTGACTGGTTGCTGGTGTCTGGTTGCTTGTGGTTTTCGCGAGAATCCGCAAGCCACCAGCAACCAGCAACTACGGACCTTCGTGCTTGTACGTCCCCTTCGTCTGTCCCTCGGGGCTCACGACCTGGACGCGGTTCTTCGTCAGGTCGAACACGATCTGCTGGCCGGCCACCGACCCCGTGGGATCGCTGATCGTCGCGGGCGTGCCGAAGACGTAGATCATCTTCTTCTCGACCTGGTAGATCGCCTTGTCGCCCGTCCCTTTCCGCCCGTTCGCGGTCTCGGCGACGTTCACGTTCTGCTCGGCCTCGATGCGCTGAATCTTGTTCTTGTCGTCGAAGAAGAACGTCGACTTCTCCGACTTCAGCGTGCGCGTCTCGTCGACGATCGTCACCTTGCCGACGAGATCGATGCGCTTCTCGATCTTGCGCGCGATGAGCTGCTCGCTCTCCGACTTTACCGGCGTCTTCCTCGCCTCGGCCGTCGTGTTGTACAGCATCGTGCGCACGTTGCCGCGCGCGGTCACGATCTCGCCCGCGCCCTGCATCTGCAACTCGCTCGCGAGCAGCGTGTTGTTGTCCTGCCACGCGCGCACGTTGCCCGTGAACACCGCGACCTTGTTCACCTGCCGCAGTACGAGATCATCGGCATTGACGAAGACCGGCTTGCCCGCGGGAAACAGCGACGTCGCATCCGCCGACGCCGCAGCGCCGCCGCCCTTCCCCTTCGACGCGAGCTGCGCGATCACCGAGCCACTCGCGTGCGCGGTCTGCGCGCGCGGCGAGAATTCGATGACCTTCGCCTTCAGCACCTGACCGTCCGACACGACCGTGGCCTGCCAGCCGACGTCCGTCGTCAGCACGATCTTGTCGCCCGCGATGTCGTAGTTCGCGCGGAACGCCGACGCGGTGTTCTTCGGATCGGCGTAGCGGAACGCGCCGTCGAGGAACGCGGAGCGCGCGCGTCGCGTCGCGGGATCGAACCACACCGTCGCGTGATCGGTGTTGATCTGCCGCGGCGCGTCGCCAAGCTCTTTCATGACGACTTCGAAGTCGGCGCGAATATCGGTGACGACGCGATTGGCGATGCCGACGCGAAATCCGCGCGCGAGGATGTCGCGCTTCGGCGGACCATCGAGCACCGCATGCGCAGGATGCTCGGCCGCGCGCGCGACGAAGGCATTGATCTGTCCATCCGGTCCGAGCTCGGTGTTGAAGCCGTCGCACGTGATGGTCTTGCGGCCGCCGAGGTCTTCGCCGGGCGTGGGGTTGGCAGCCATGACGATCATCGCGTTGCCCGTGCCTTCGAGGCTGATCAGTTGCTTGCGATCCTGCGTGAACTTGCCGAGCATGAAGTTCGCGTGCACGTTGTCGGCGCCGCGGCTCATCGCGACGCGATCGCGGAACTCGATCGTGTTCTCGCGGCGGCGGAACGTCGTCTCGCGTCCGCGGATGTTCATCGGCACGTCGGTAGGCTGCGAGGCAATCATCGTCGCGTTGACGTCTTTCGAGAGCTCGAGCGTCTCGCCCTGCACGTCGAGGTCGAGCGCGCCGGCGTTGCCGTTCCAGCGATCGACGCGGAATTGCACGGGGATGTCGTTCGTGAGCCGCGCGCCGTCGTAGCGGATCTGCGCGGTCGCGATCTCGATGCCGTCGCTGGACGTGACGCGCACGCCGCCTTTCGCGTCGGCCTCTTTCGTCTGGCTGTTGAACTGCGCCTGCGGACACGACACGACGTAGGTGAGTCCGTTCGCGCGATAGAGCGTGAGGGTCACGCCTTCGAGTGTGGTCCATCCGGACTCGAAGGAGACGACGCGCGTGGCGACGATCTCGGACGCGACGCGCCCGCCGATCGTCTGCACGTCACGAAACGCCCAAGCCTCGGCGCGCGGCTTCTCGTTGGGACGCTGCGTCGACGTGACGGCTTCGCTCGAGGTGTTGTGCCGCTTGTTTTTCGAGGAGTCCCAGTTCGCGATGAGCACGCCGATGAAGGCGACGAAGACGATCGGCAGCGCGATGCGAAGAACACGGATGGTGCGCTGCATGTCGTTGCGACGTAACACGTTTGCGACGGATTTCTTTCCGCGCGGCAGCTACGATTCTGCCCTATGCGCACCCTCGTCCTCGCAATCCTCGTGCTGTTCGCCACCAACGCGTCGACCGACTCGCCGAAGGAGAGTCCGGAGGTGACGGAGCTGATGAAGTCGATCGCCGGCAAGGAGAACCGCCCGTCGAGCGAGGTCTTCAAGAATGTGAAGCTGCTGAAGGACGTCCCGGCCGGGAAGCTCCTCCGCATCATGGACGCCGGCTACAGCCGCGCCCTCGGTGTCGGCTGCGACCACTGTCATGTGGAGGAGCGTTGGGACGCGGACGACAAGCGTCCGAAGCGCGCCGCCCGCGAGATGATCATGCTGGTGAACGACATCAACGCGAAGCTGGAGACGATGGAAGACATCGACAACACGGAGCCCGCAGTGAACTGCACGACGTGCCACCGCGGATACGTGAAGCCGGCGCTGCAGATGCGGTGAGGGGGCGCCGTGGGGCATCGTGCTCACGCCCATCCAGATCGGGCGGTGCGACAACACGCAGCTCGCGGGTAGGAAAACTCACTCGTCATGTCTCTCCTAACGCGAGGAGGAGATTCCATGGCGAAAGTGAAAGTGTCGTACACCGCTCCAGGTGCGGATGTCGTGACTGCGGATCTCGATGGAACGCCGATCTCGTTTTCCGGCACGGCGAAGGCCGGCGAGGCGACGGTGACGGTGGGCGCGGGCAAGCACCGCGTTCACTATGTCATCGAAGGGCTGCCCAACACGAGTTACACCGTCAAGATCGATGACAAGAGCATCACCGACACGATCGGCCCGAGCGGAAAGGCAGCGGGATCGATCCCCTTCACCGTTCCGGGCGCAGCGTCGGCGAAGGTGAAAGCCGCCATCGGAGTGGCGGCTGCCGCAGCAGCCGTCGGTGTCGCGGCCGCGGCTCGCTCGCGCGGCAAGAAGAAAGCGGCCGCGAAGAAGGCCTCGTCGAAGAAGAAACCGGCGAAGGCGAGCGCGAAGCGAAGCAGCGCGAAGCGAAGCACTTCCTCGAAGAAGACATCGAGCAAGAAGCGAGCGTCGTCGAAGAAGGGCGGTCGTCGATGAGACGACACCTTCTCATCAGTCTCGCCTTCGTCATGCTCGCATCGCCGCTCCTCGCGCAGAACGCCGTTGAGGCCGAGGCGGAGAAGCAACAGAACCGGCAGGCGCTGCGCGATCCGAGCCTGCAGTCCACGATCCTCGGTACCGAGGAAGCGTTCAAGATCGAAGCTGAAAAGGGAGAGCAGAAAGCGACCGTGAAGCTGTCGTTCGGCGGCACGACGAAAGGCAGCGCGCACATTCTTCTGAGCGCGCCCGTCAACAAAAACGCCGATCAACAGTCGCTCGCGAATCTGCATGGACTCAGCGGCAGTTCGAAGCTCGAGCTCGGGTACAGCAGAATCCTCTCGACGATCAAAGCGACGTTCAACGACGAGCTGTCCGACGCGCTCTGTAAGAAGAACGGCCTGGATCCCGGCTGCGATCTGGTCAAGCTCCAGGACAAAGAGCGCGATCCGCAGGCGAAGGCCGTCACGTTCAGCGGCATGACCACTGCGCTCGGCATCAAAGGCGAATTCACGCGCACGAAGTTCGACTACCTCACGAAAGGCACCCTCGCCTCGAACTCCGATACCGAGCCGCAGTACGCCGCATCGATCGCGTATGGCGTGCTTCCGCACCACAAGCTTCCGATCGGCGTCCTCTACTTCGCCGGTCTCGGCATGCGTTACGAGTCCGGATACGAGGCGCAGAAGAAGCAGCAGATCTGCACGCCGCTGAAGGACACGCCGACGGCGACGACGTGCAGCGAGGTATCGCTCGGCGCGCCCGACCGCGCGCTCAAGCGCATCGCCGAATTTCGCACGCGCTGGTATCCGAGCGACGACGTCGTCTACGACATCGTCATCGCGCGCGACTTTCAGAAAGACGTCACTGGCATCGAGATCCCGGTCTCGTTCATCCGCGGAAAAGACAATCTCTTCACCGGCGGCATCTCGATCGGATGGCGGTCCGATACCGATGAGGTGACGGCGAGCGTCTTCATCGGCGCGCTCAAGAACGTGCTGTAGCGCAGTCCACGATCTCGAGCCGGGCCACGCTGTAGCGGTCCGGCTCGACGCGCACCAGCAAGTCGACGTCGCCCGTGAGTTGCGCGCGCAGTTCCTTCGCGCTCGGCCAGAGCACGGCGGTGGCGCGGCCGGTCGCGTCTTCGAGCGAGAGCTCGTGGCAATCGTCCGCGAACGTC
>DATELS010000723.1:0-2076 GCA_035276365.1 Thermoanaerobaculia bacterium | reverse complement strand
CAAGGTCGTCTCGCCTTACATGCCGGACGAGAATCTGCGTCTCGGATCGAGCTACGCGCCATGGTCGCCGAAGACGCACTTCGCGTTCGAGGAAGACGGCGGCAAGATGAATCACGCGCTGCTGCGCTGCGTCGGCGTGGGACGCTGCCGGCGACTCGACGGCGGCACGATGTGCCCGAGCTATCAGGCCACACGCGAGGAAGAGCATTCGACGCGCGGCCGCGCGCGACTCCTCTTCGAGATGTTTCAAGGCCGCGCGATTCCGGCGTCGTGGCGCAACGAGGCGGTGAAGGAGTCGCTCGATCTCTGCCTCGCGTGCAAAGGCTGCAAAGGCGACTGCCCGACGCACGTCGACGTCGCGACGTACAAGGCCGAGTTCCTGTCGCACTACTACAAAGGCCGCATGCGCCCGATGGGCGCGTACACGATGGGACTGATTTACTGGTGGGCGGGACTCGCATCGAAGACGCCGCGCCTCGTCAACGCGATGATGCCGATGATGAGGGCGTTCGGCGGCGTGGCGAAGGAGCGGAAGATGCCGCGCTTCGCGACGCGCACGTTCCGCGAGCGCTTCCAACCGCGCGCGAGCGGCGAACGCCGCGTGGTGCTCTGGCCCGACACGTTCAACAATCACTTCCATCCCGAGACCGCGCTCGCGGCCGTCGATGTCCTCGAGCGCGCCGGCTACAGCGTCACGATTCCGCGCAAGCGCGTCTGCTGTGGACGCCCGCTCTACGACTGGGGCTTTCTCGATCGCGCGAAGAAGCTGCTGCGCGAAACGATGGACGTGCTCGCGCCGGAGATCAACGCGGAGACGCCCATCATCGGACTCGAGCCGAGCTGCGTCTCCGTCTTCCGCGACGAGCTGCAGAATCTCTTTCCGCGCGACATCCGCGCGGGCAAGCTCGCGCACTCGGTGATGACGCTCAGCGAGCTGCTCGTGCGCGACAACATCCCGCTGCCGTCACTGAAGCGCAAAGCGATCGTGCAGGCGCACTGTCATCACAAGGCGATCATGCGCTTCGACGCGCATGAGGCGGTGCTGCGCGGCATCGGACTCGATCTCACGCATCCCGATTCCGGCTGCTGCGGCATGGCCGGCGCGTTCGGCTTCGAGGAGAAGAACTACGAGCTGTCGATGAACATCGGCAACCGCGTGCTCCTGCCGATGGTGCGCGAGTCGAGCGAGGACACGCTGATCCTCGCGGACGGTTTCAGTTGCCGCGAACAGATCGAGCAAGCGACAGGACGGAAGACGCTGCACTTTGCCGAAGTGATGAAGCTCGCCTACGATGCTTCCCGCTGATGCTCGCCCGCGCCCGCATCCTCGGCCATCCCGTTCATCAGATCCTCATCGTCTTTCCGCTCGGCCTTCTGGCGACGTCGTTCTTCTTCGATCTCGCATGGCTGCTGCGCGGCAGTGAAGAGCTGGCGCTCGTCGCGAACTGGCTGATCTTCGCGGGAGTGATCGGCGGCGCGCTCGCGTCGCTGTTCGGACTCGCGGACTGGCTGGCGATCCCGCGCGGCACGCGCGCGTGGCGCGTCGGCGCGTGGCACGGCGGCGGAAATGCGCTCGTGTCGGTGCTCTTCGCTCTGAGCTGGATGCTGCGCCGCGATGCGCCGGCACATCCCGAGGGGGTGGCGATCGCGCTGTCGGCGCTGGGGGTACTGCTGACTGTCCTCACCGGCTGGCTCGGAGCCGAGCTCGCCGATCAAATGGAAGAAGTGTGAGTTGTCACTCCCTCTCCCCGCCACGCGGGGAGAGGGCCGGGGTGAGGGGCGACTTTACAGTCGATCTCTCCCATCATTCCGATCATCACCGGACCGCTGCTGGTCGTTGCGTTGATCGTTGCGCGTCGTGGAATTCGTCGAGGAACCGAAGTTCCCGCGATTGCCCGACTCGAATCCGCTGCGCTCCTCGTTCGCCTGGCGAACGAACGGCTGCGAGCCGGTGCCCTGCGCGACGTCGATGTCCGTGCGCTCGCGATCCCGCTCGCGCTCGCGATGCGACGAAAGCGCCGCGGCGCCTGCCGCTCCGGCGATCGCACCTGCTGCCACGCCGATGGCGGCCGCCGT
>DATELS010000722.1:0-12571 GCA_035276365.1 Thermoanaerobaculia bacterium | reverse complement strand
GACGTGTACGGGCCGACGTACGCGTGCGTGATGCGCGCGTCGCGGCCGATGATGACCGGACCGCGCACGACCGAGTCCGTGATCTCCGCGCCTTCCTCGACCACGACCTTGCCTTCGATGCGGCTCTCGCCCGTCACCTTGCCGCGCACGTTGAACTCGAACGTGTCGAGCACCGTGCGGTTCGCCTCCAGCATGTCCTCGATCTTGCCGGTGTCCTTCCACCAGCCTTTCACGATGTGCGGGTGCACGCTGTAGCCGTTGTCGAGGAGCCACTGGATCGCGTCCGTGATTTCGAGCTCGCCGCGCTTCGACGGCTGGATCGACTTCGCGGCCTCGAAGATCTTTTCGTCGAACATGTACACGCCGACGAGCGCGAGATCAGACTTCGGTTCCTTCGGCTTCTCGGTCAGGCGCGTGACGCGGCCGTCGCCATCGAGCTCCGCGACCCCGAACTGCGACGGGTTCGGCACCTTCGTCAGCAGGATCTCGGAGTTGCATTCGAGGCTGCGGTACTCCTCGACGAGCGGCGTGATGCCGTGCTGCAAGAGGTTGTCGCCGAGGTACATGACGAACGGCGAGTCCCTCAAGAAATCCTCGGCTGTCAGCACCGCGTGCGCGAGTCCGCTCGGCGCGGCCTGCTCGACATAGACGATGTTCGCGCCGTAGCGCGAGCCGTCGCCGATGCACTCGCGAATCTCGCTGCCCGTTTCCGGCGAGACGATGATGGCGATGTCCTCGATGCCCGCGGCGACGATGGCCTCGATGCCGTAGACGAGCACCGGCTTGTTCGCGACGGGGATGAGCTGCTTCGCCGACGTGTACGTCAGCGGCCGCATCCGCGTGCCCTTGCCGCCGGACAGGATGAGGCCTTTCATTTTGATGGTGGCGCGTGCGTTCATGACATCCTGGAGTCGCAGAGTCTCAAAGTCGCATAGCGTCTCAAAGGAGCAGAACCACCTTTGACACTATGCGACTGTGAGACTCTGCGACTTTAGTGTGATCCGATCGTCCCGACGTTCTTCAGCGTCACGGCGATGCCGTAGCTCGAGAAATTCACGTCGGTGAGGCCGCCACCGACGAAGTAGCGGCGGTATTCGAGCGCGATACCATAGCACGAGCCCGTCCAGCCCGTCAGATAGCGCTGTTCGAGGAACTTGCGGTTCTTCGCATCGAAGTTGAGCTGCACGTCCGCGCGGATGCGATCGCGCAGGATCCACGACCCCGTGTCCACGCGAATCTGGCTCGAGCCGGCGTCCGACAATCCCGGCGGATTCAGCGACGCGAAATAGGTGAAGCGCAGGTACTTGTCCGCGCGATCTCCGGTGCCGACGAGATTCGCCGACAGGCTCACCTGATCGAGCTGGTGGGACACGTTGCCGAACTGCGCGTTCGCGTCGAGCGTGATCGACTGGTAGGGGTTGAAGCGCAGCGTCGTCTGCAGCGGCGTGAACGTGTGCTCGCCCTCGAACGTCGAGCCCGCGCGCGGGAACGGATCCGAGAGCGCGGCGCTCTGGCGGATCGACCACGACAGCACCTCGCGCGCGTTCCCGTTCTCGCCCGCCTCTTTGCCGATCAGGCGGTGCGTCAGCGAGTACTCCACGGAGTTCTGCACGATCGGCAGGAACGGCGAGTCCACCGAGTCGAAGCGGATGATGCGGTCCTGGTTCTCCACGTCCGTCGTGTAGACGTAGCGGATGCGCGGCTCGATCACGTGCTTGAACTTCGTGAAGCCGCCCGCGGCGCGGTTGTAGATGCGCGACAGCGACGGACCGACGACTTCGACCTGTCCCTGCGCGTACGAGCGGCGCACCGACTCTTCGTCGACGATGTCGCCCGTCGTCTCATCGCGGCTCGCCGAGTAGTACGTCTCGCGCACGGAGAGCTGCGGCTTGATCGAAAGCCAGGACGGCGTGCGCAGATTCAGTGAGAGAGTGGGGAAGACGTCCGTGCGCAGGTAGTCCGCGTCGATGGTGCGGACGTTGTTGTTGTCGAGCGCGCCCGAACGCAGGCGCGACGACGACGACTCCATCGTGAAGTACAGCGGCGTGCGGCCGATGCGCTGCGGGTACATGCGCAGTTGCAGGGACGGCAACTGCTCGAAGCGCTGACGGCCGGTGGCGAGCTCGTAGTCGCGGCGGTCGGCGAGGATGTTCAGCGAATACGTCGGCCGGTTGCGCGTCAGGTACGCGGAGGAATAGATGTTCGACAGCGTGTGCAGGCGCGGGTCGTCGTCGTACTCGCGGAAGAAATTCAGGTTCGAGTAGTCCTGGACGTCGACGACGCCCCGGAAGCCGCCGGGGAGATTCTCCTGCGCGTGGCGAAACTGATACTTCCACTCGATGCGCGACGACTCCGTCGCGTTGCCCGCCGCGTCGACCGTGGGCACGTGCGCGTTGTTCACCGCCTTCGCGCGGAAGTCGCCGATCTTCACGTTCTCCGTCGGCACGTAGCGGAGATCGAGGCCGGTGCCGAAGTACTCCTTCGTGCTCACGTCCGCGTAGATCGTCGCGTCGGCGGACTCGCCGAGGGGGAGGAAGTAGCCGTTCTCGAGGCGGATGCCGAACTTGTCGGTGAAGCGCGCGCGCGGGATGAGCAGACCCTGCGAGCGATCGCGTTTCGTCGGCCAGATGATGCGCGGCGCCCAGAAGATCGGGAAGCCGTGCGCGCGGAACGAGATGTTGTTCATGCGCGCGTAGTCGTCGCGCGTCACGTCCGCGTTGCCGACGTGGAACGACCACGCCGGATGATCGAGGTCGCACGACGTGAAGACGCCGTTCGTCATGCGGTACGTGTCCTCGTCCACCTTCTCGATGCGGTCGCCGGAGAAATACATCGACGGATCCATCGTGCCCGTCGCGTTGAAGAACGTGCCCGTCTTCGTGTCGAGGTTGTAGACCGCCTGCGTCGCGGTGACGCGCGTCGGCCCCTGATCGATGACGACGTGCCCTTCCGCGACCACGTCGCGCGTCTTCAGGTTGTACGTCACCTTGTCGGCCTGCAGCTTGATGTCCTGATACTCGATCACGACGTCGCCCTGCAGGATCGAGTACTCGTCCTTCTGCGCCTCGATCGTGCCGTGCGGGCCGACGGCGATCTTCACCTCGCCGCCGCCGGGCTTCGGGCCGGGGATGAACTTGAAGTTGGGTTTCTGCGCGAGGAGCGGGAGGCTCAGGAGCAGGAGAGAGAGGAGTCGCCGCATTCGATGCCGAATTGTAGCGTGTCGCTACGACCCGGCGTTGCGCATGGCGCGGTCGATGCGCGCCATTTCCGCGAGCTCCATCCGCAGCTTGATCACTTCCAGTTGATAGAGGCGGGCGACGTCTTCCGCGCGGCCGCGCTGCTGGCGCTTGCGCAGCGCGATGCGGTTGGCGATGCGGACGAACTCGCGATGCGCAGCCGGATCGTGCCAGCCGGCGCGTCCGAGTCTCCGGAACGGATGCGCGGTCGTGTCGACGTCGTCCGCGATGATGAAGCCGAGGCGCGCCTCGTCGTTGAGCTCCTCCTGCACCGTGCCCCACTGCTTGAACGCGGTGGCGAAGAGAATGAGTGGGATCAGCGCGAGCGCGGCGATGGCGATGCGCGTGTCGGTGACGCGCGGAAAGCGCAGCGCGAGCTGCGGCAGCCACGCCGCGCCGATCGCCAGCGCCGCGGTAACGACGTCGACGATGGCCTGCTTCATCTTGTCGCGCACGTGCGAGAGGCCGAACGTGATGCCGTACCCCGCCACCGCGCCGGCGAGCACGCATTGCGCGAAGCGCAGCAGCTCCGCGTCCGTCGCGGAGAACACGAGCGGGATCGCGGCGGCGGCGCCGGTCATCGCGCCGAGCGTCATCCCGTCCGCGGGCTCGGACTCGCGTCCCGTGAGGCGCACGTACAGCGCGGCGATGGTGAGGACGACGCCGATCGCGATCGGCGCGGAGACGAAGTGCGTCCACGCGATCAGCACGCCCGCAACGATGCCGGCGATCACCGGAATCTTCGCGCTGCGCGCGAGCCCGGAGTCGAGCGTTTTGAAGTAGGACGCGGCGGGGACGGCGGCGAAGAACGAGGCGATGAGCACGAACGCGAGCACGGGGGCGGACATCGTCAGAAGAATCCCTCCTGATGTCCGTGGCGCAGGAAGTACAGGCGCGAGCGCGAGATGTCGTTCCGGATCTGATTCGTGAGCTCGAGCGCGGAGCGGAACTGTTGCTCGCGGCGCAGGAGCTTGTGAAAGTAGAGGCGCACCGTGTCGCCGTAGACGTTGGAGTCGAAGTCGAGGATGTGGCTCTCGATCGTCGTCGCATAGTTTTCATAGAGAGTGGGCCGCACGCCGATGTTCGTCACCGACTCGAACGAGCGCGAGAAGCTCTCGAAGCGGCACGTCGTGACGAAGACGCCGCCGCCCGGAAAGAGCTCGTTCGACGGATCGACGTTGACGGTCGGGAAGCCCATCTTGCGGCCGAGTCTTCGGCCGGTGGCGACGCGGCCGTCGACGAAGTACGTGCGGCCGAGAGCCATCGTGACGATGTTCATCGCGCCTTTGGCGATCGCGTCGCGCACGATCGAGCTCGACACGCGGATGCCGCGAATGCGGATCTCGTCGACGCCGAGAACCTCGAAGCCGAGGCGGGCGCCGTCCGCTTGCAGCTTGGCGAGATTGCCTTCGCGTCCCGCGCCGAAGCAGAAGTCGCGGCCAATGCGCACTTCCTTCACGTCGAGCGCGGCGACGAGGAACTCGGCGATGAAGCGGTCCGCGGTCCAGCGCGAGAACTCGTGCGTGAAGGGGACGACGAGCATCGCGTCGACGCCCATCTCGCGCAGCAGTTCTTCTTTCTGTGCGAGCGTGAGGATCTGCTTCGGCACGCGGTCCGGCGCGACGATCGAGAGCGGATGCGGCTGAAACGTGATGACGGCGGACGGGCGGCCGAGCTCGCGCGCGCGGTCGACGATGCCGCGGACGATCTGCTGATGTCCGACGTGCATGCCGTCGAAGTTGCCGATCGTCGCGACACAGCCGCGCGGCAGATCGGTCTGCCGGAGTGGATCGTGGAGGACCAGCATCGCTTTGGGGGCCGGAGTGTAGCGCACCGGCCCCCGGTGCTTCTCAAGCGAACGGGAACAACTGCCGCGCCTTGATCGGCGCCGTGGGCACGCCCTGCGTCAGCGACCACTGCATCGGCGTCGAGAACGCGTCCGTCGACGACGCGCGGAAGCGGAACGTCGCCAGGCCGGTCGCGTTCTTCAGCACGTCGCTGCCGAGGCGGCAGAGGCGGGCGACGACGAACCAGAAGTTGAACATCGGGTTGTCCCACTCGGAGAGACTCGTGTTCGCGAACGTCGCCGCCGCGCCGGAGGCGAGCTTCGTCAGACTCGACGCCGTGCGATCGCCCGACGCGGTGAGTCCGCCGCGCAGCGATGCGAGCGAGCCGAGGCCGTTCGGACGGCGCTTGATGACCATCTTGATCGGGATGTACGGCGGGATGAACTGGTTGCTCACCGCATCGAGGATCTGCAGCGTCTTGCCGTTCACCTGCAGCTTGTTCGTCGTGTAGAGCTTCTTGAAAATGCTTTCCGAGGTATCCGTCCAACTGTTGCCGAAGAGGTCGGACTTCACCACGCTCGCGAGCACTTCGCCGATCGGCTGACCGACCGACGCCAGACGGTCCGTGACCATGTCATCGCGCAGCAGGCGATACGCGGCGTTGCGATAGTCGTTGTTCCAGTTCGCCTCGCCGTCTTCGGTCGCGAATGCGGCCACCGCGTTTTCATCGAGTGAGATGTCCATCGTGAACGACGTCTCCGCGCCCGCGGGCGCGTCGAGCGTCTGCCCTTCGCTCGCGAGAAAACCGAGGTCGGCGAGGAGCGTGCGGAGCGCGCCGAGCTCCTCGCTGTCCGACTTCGAGTCCGTGCGCGCGAACGTGAGGCGCATCGACCGCGCGACCGTCGCGTACGGCTTCGATGGATCTTTCATCGCGTCGCTCGCATCCGCCTCGATCCACGCGCGGCACTCGCTCGTGGCGTTGCCGGCGATGACGGACTGAATGAAGCCGCCGCTGTACGAGCCCGTGCGGCCGCTGTCCGCCATGTGCACGACCGACTCTTCGAAGCGCGTGCCGGTGATCTTCTGCAGACTCGAGAGGCCGAGGACGGACAGCAACACGGAAGTCGCGCCAGTGCGCAGATGCCGCGACGTCAGCACCGACTCGCGAATCGAGTACGACGCGTCGTCGAGATCGTCGAACGCTGCGAGCAACTCGCGCACGTTGCCCATCGCGAGTTTGCTGCTGACGGCCTTCACCGTCGCGGCATTCGAAGGATCGAGCTCGAAGTCGAGCACGGCGGACGACTCGGAGACGCGGCTGAACTCGATCGACGCGTTGAAGCCGAGCGTGCCTTTCAGGAACTTCGCCGCGGCCGCAAGCTTCGCGCTGAGGTCATCCCACGCGTCGACGATCTTCGTCGCCCACGCCTGCACCGCTTTCAAATCGTCGGGATTGATCGCGCTGAACGCTTTGCCGACTGCCTTCGCGACGATCTTCTTGATCTCGTCGTCGGCGAATGCCTCGATCTTGTCGAGCGACGTCGCATTCGCGGACAGCCACTGAATCGCGCTTTGAATCCCGTGCGCCTTCGCGAACTTCGCCAGCGCGCCCGTGACTTCGGTCGGCGTGTCGGTGATGACGCGCTCGAGCTGCTTGGCGAGACTGACGGCGCGCGTGAGCGCCTGCTCGACCGCGGCGTTGCTGCCGACGAGGAGTTGCTCGATGCTCTTCCCCGTCAGCGTCTCCAGCATCTCCAGCGTCTTCTGCGCCTCGGGCGACAGGAATTGCTTCAGATTCGGATTCGCGGGATCGATCGCGGCGATGGCGTCGATCGTCTTGCGCAGATCGGTGCCCGGCGCGAGGTCCGCGCGCACGAGGAGATCGGACCAGAGCTGCTGCACCTTCGCGTCGACGCCGTTGTAGATCGAGACGACTTTGTTGATCGCGGCGAGCGCGTTCTTGACGTCTTCGGAGTCGGCGGCCTTCTGCTTCCAGCCCGTGCCGGCGAGCAGCGTGATCAGGTCATCCGACGCGCGGTCGCTGATCGAATTGGTGATCGTCGACCAGTCGCCGTTCTTCACCGTCGTGAGGATGGCGATCGCGCGCGGCAGCGGCGTCATCGAGAACGCCTTCTCCAGCGCGGTGCCGATGCTCGACGCGTCGTAGTTCACCTGCAGCGCGAACGACGCGCCGGCGGTGAGCTCGTTCTTGCGCTCGCGATCGATGCGGACGCGCACCCAGTTCGGATCCTTCTGCTGCTGGGCCTTCGCGACGACCATCGTGATGTCGTCGAAGAGCGACCAGCCGAGGCTCGCGGCGATCGCGTACTGGACGTTGACTTTGATGTCGCCGGAAAGGCCGTCGAAGAGCTTGACGACGCGATCGACGTCGAAGCTGCTGCCGTACTTGGCCTGGAGGCCGAAGTCGAAGTTGAGCGCGGCGGTGAAGGAGCTGATCTCGCCGCTCTGCATCGTCGCCAGCGGCTCGAACTGGGGGAGCTGCGCGCTCGTGACGAGGCGCGTCAGCGCGTCGATGCGTTTGTCGGTCGCGGCGGCGGGAAGGTAGTGGTCGTACGCGAACGACGCGGCCGCGCTCGCGGAGATGCTGAGCGGGATCTTCGACACCGCGCCCTTCGCGCCCGCCGAGAGTTTGCCTTCGACGTGCAGTTGCGCGTAGCTGCTCCCGCTCGGCGCGCTCAGTCCTTCGGAGCCGTCGAACGGCGCAATCTGCGCGGACGCGGCGTTGATCGTCACCTGCGCCTTCGCGTCGGCGCCGAGGCTGGCGGTGAGGTCGAAGACTTTGAGGCTGGGGTTCGACGCGCTGACCGCGACGTCCTGCAGCGCGAACGCGTCCGTGCCCACGGGATCGAGCACGCCGCTGTTCTTCACGCCGTCGTAAAGCGCCTCGATCTTGTTGACGACACCTCCGCTCAACAACTGCCCAAGACTGGACGTGGACATGGCCGGCTCCTTTTTTACGGAATGATACGTTGTTGGCTGGCGTAGCTACGCCAGCTTGAGCATCGGCGCCGGCAGCGAGATCGCGTCCCACTGCGGCGCGCTCGTGCCGAGCATCGACGCGAACTGCTCCACCATGTGTGGGTCCCACTTCCCGCCCGCGGCTTCGCGGCGCAGCGTTGCGATCGCGGCTTCGTGCGTCAGTGGCGCGGGGCGGTACGAGCGATGCGACGTCAGCGCGTCGTACGCGTCCACGATCGACAGCAGGCGCACCTCGTACGGGATCGCGTCGCCGCGCAGGCCGTCCGGGTAGCCGCGGCCGTCGTAGCGCTCGTGATGGTGGCGGATGAGCTGCAGCACCGACGTCAGCGTCGTCAGCGGGCGCACCATCTCCTCGCCGATCACCGGATGATCGATGACGCGCATGAACTCGTCGCGCGTCAGCGGTCCCTGCTTGTTCAGCAGCTTCTCCGGCACCGCGATCTTTCCGATGTCGTGCAGCAGCCCCGCGGTGCGAATCCGTTCGGCGAGTGTCGGCGTGAGTCCGACGTGCAGCGCGAACGTGCGCGCGAGATCGCCGACGCGCTGCGAGTGCCCGCGCGTGTATCGATCCTTCGCCTCGAGTGCCAGCGCGAGCGCGCAGATCACGTTCTGCGTCTGCTCGAGATCGGAGTGGAACTCTTTGATGCGCAGCAGCGACTGGATGCGCGTCACGAGCTCGAGTCGATTCAGCGGATAGTTGATGAAGTCGTCCGCGCCCGCGACGATTGCCTCCTGCCGCATCGCGCTGTTGCGGTGCGACGTCAGCACGATCACCGGCAGAAACTCCCAGCGCACATCCGAGCGCAGTGCCTTCAGCGTCGACGAGCCGTCCTGCACGGGCATGACGAGGTCGAGGAGCACGACGTCGACGGAGTCGCGCTCGAGGATCTCGATCGCCTCGCGTCCGTTCTCCGCGACGCGCAGCTCCATGTTCGCGTCGGCGAGCGTTGCCACGACGAGATCGCGGTTCATGCGATTGTCGTCGACGCACAACACGCGCGGCTTCGGCGCCGAGCGCGGGCGCATGTGCTTCGTCGTCGCCGGCTTCGGCGGCTCTTCGCCCAGCGACGTTGCGAAGAACTTCACGAGGTCGACGTTGTGCGCGCCGCCCTCGGCCTCCTCGATCAACTGCTGCATCGCGTCCGACTCCGTGATCGGACGCTCATGATGAATCTCGTCGAAGCGATTCGCGATCGCGACGACCTGCGCCTCGAGCGGAATCTCGTCGCCCTTCAAACCATCGGGATAGCCGGCGCCGTCCCATCGCTCGTGATGCCAGCGCACGATCGGCACGAACTGGCGGAAGGTCATCATCGGATCGAGGATCGACGCGCCCATGCGCGTGTGATCCGCGACGCGGCCGCGCTCCTCGTCCGTCTGTGGCGTCGCCGTCAGCAGATGATCGGGCACGCCGATCATGCCGAGGTCGTGGAGCATCGCGCCTTTGATGACGATCTCGCGTTCCTCGGTGGACATCCCGAGCTTGTCGCACAGATGCGACGCGTACGACGCCACGCGATGCACGTGTCCGATCGTGCGCGGGTCCTTGCTCTCCAGCGCGCTGGTGAGCGTCATGATGATGTTCTCGCTCGAGTCCAGCTCCTTGCGGAGATTGCGAATCTTGATGAGCGAGCGGATGCGCGCGCGCAGTTCTTCGCGATTGATCGGCTTGTTGAGGAAGTCGTCCGCTCCTGCTTCCAGCGCCCGAATCTTGTCCTCGGTTCCCGTGAGCGCGGTCAGCATGAGGATCGGAATCGTGCGACCCGCGGGTGAGCTCTTGATGAGCTGCGCGGCCTCGTAGCCATCCATGTTCGGCATCATCACGTCGAGGACGATGATGGCCGGGTTGTGCCGCGGGTAGAGGTCGACGGCTTCGCGCCCGTCGCGTGCGAGGACTACGTCGTAGCCCCAGCTCCAGAGGTACTCCTCCAGAAGCTGAAGGTTCTGCTCGTTGTCATCGACGGCGAGAACGACGTCCCGTTCCGACGGCGACTCTACGGCTGCCATGGACATGATTTGGGCCTTGCTGAATGCGCGATTATAGCGCGCCGAACATGGAGGATTGCTCGGGCGGATAAAGGACGCGGTCGCCGACGATCTTCGCCATCGGGTTGAGCGTGTGCGGCTGCGCGGCGCCCGCATCGAGGATGTGCAGCACTTCGACGCCGCGGCGCACGAGGTCATCCGACAACAGGTTTCGATGACACCGCCACGGCACCGACTCGGCGCACATGACCGCGGTCGCGCGATCGGAGTCGGGGAGACGCGCGACCGCGTCGCGGAACTCCTGCGTGTCCATGTGATCGGCGTAGCCGCGGAACTGATCGCTCTCCCACGCGCCGTTCGGCGAGTTCTTCGTCGGACGGCGGCGTCCGCCAAGCGCCTCGAAGTGCTCGTAGAGGATGCCGGCGCGGGGGAGGGAGTGCTCGAGTGCCTCGCGCGAGAAGTGCGGATGGCGACGGGAGCCGGGAAAGCGGCGGACGTCGGCGAGGCGCGTGACCTCGTGTGCGCGCAAAATGCGCACGAATTCCAACAGCTCGCGAGTGGAATGACCGATCGTGTAGATTCGATTCAACATATCGCCGAATGGCTTCCTATTACGCCGACCACGCGCAGCAGCTCAAACGCGATCTCGCGCGCGAGATTCCGGTGGAGGCGTTGCGCGAACTGCACCAGAAGAGGCCGCTGCTGCATGCGTTGATCGCGTTCGCGAACGTCGCGGTGCTCGTGCTGAGCGGTGTCGCCATCGTGCAGTTCGAGCGCTGGTATCTGTGGCTGCCGTTCGCGATTCTCGCGGGCTTCGCCATCTTCGACTTCACCGTGCTGCTGCACGAGGTCGTGCATCGCGCGGTGCTGAAGGAAGCGTCGGAGCCGCGTTATCGCGCGCTCGGTTTGTTGTACGCGATTCCGAGCGGCATCTCCGCATCGCAGTTCACGCGCTGGCATCTCGATCATCACGCCGGACTCGGATCGGATGAAGAAGATCCGAAGCGTCACTATCTCTCGCCGAAGATCAACGCGCGCTGGCTGAAGTTCCTCTACTTCACGCCCGCGCTGTTCCCGA
The DNA here is from genome assembly GCA_035276365.1 of Thermoanaerobaculia bacterium. GTDB lineage: Bacteria > Acidobacteriota > Thermoanaerobaculia > Gp7-AA8 > Gp7-AA8 > QHVT01. The sequence goes on along the minus strand of DATELS010000722.1, from coordinate 1,484 downwards.
TCTACTTTCGCGCCGCGGCGAAGGAGACGGCGTCGTACGAGCCCGAGCTTCGCTCGCGCATTGCCCGCGAGCGCCTCGGCACCATCGCGTTTCAACTCGGCGTGCTCGCGGCGATCGCGTGGCTCGGCGGATGGCTCATCGCGTTCAAGCTGTACATCGTGCCGGTCTTCTTCGTCTTTCCCGTTGCCTTCGCTTTGAACCGCCTCGGCCAGCACTACGACATCGATCCGGACGATCCCGCGAAGTGGGCGACGCTCATGAAGGGCTCGTGGTTCTGGGACGCGATCTTCCTCTTCTCGAACTATCACCTCGAGCATCACTACTTTCCCGGCGTGCCGTTCTACAACCTCCCGCGCCTGCAGCGCCTCCTTGCGTCCTTCTACGAGAAGCGCGGGATGGTCGCGCATGGCTACGGTGAGCTCGTGTGGCGCTACCTGATTCTGAATCGCAAGCCGCATACGAACTGGGACGCGTCACGCGGCGAGGTCACAGCAGTCCCTCTTCAAGCGCCTTGAGCACGGCGCGCGTGCGATCGCGCACGCCGAACTTCGCCAGAATGCTCGACACGTGATTCTTGATCGTCCCCTCGGCCGTCCCGAGCGCGTGCGCGATCTCTTTGTTGCTGTAGCCGCCGGACATCAAGCGCACGACCTCGAGCTCGCGATCGGTGAGGCGCTCCGATCGCGCGTACGACTCGGAACGCGCGCGTGGTGAAGCGCGCAGCAGACGCTCCGTGATCGCCGGCTGAAACACGGTCTGTCCCGCCGCGATCGCGCGGATCGCGCTCATCAACTGTTCGAACGAAACGTCCTTCAGCAGAAAGCCGCGTGCGCCGGCGCGGATGCCTTCGAGCACCGTCGTGGTGTCGTCGAAGGTCGTGAGGATGAGCGTCGGCGGAAGCGCATCGATCCCGGACAGCTCGCGCAGCACTTCGATCCCGCTGCGCTTCGGCATGCGCACGTCCAGCAGAAGCACATCGGGATTGCATCGTGGGACGCGCTCGATCGTCTCGTCGCCGTCGCCCGCTTCGCCGGCGATCTCGATCGCCGGGTCGAGCTCCAGCAGCGTGCGAATGCCCTGGCGAACGAGCAATTGATCGTCGGCGATGAAGACGCGAATCATCTGACGAGTGCTACGACGTCAAAGCCGCGTCCGGGCTGCGTCGCGATGCGCAGTTCGCCGCCGGCATGTTCGAGCCGCGCGCGCATGCCGCGCAAGCCGAAGCCGTCGCGCGACTCGGCGCTGCCGCTGCCGTCGTCGTGCGCGCGGATGCGGAAGCCGCGGCCATCGCGCTCGATGACGATCCAGAGATTCTCCGCGCCGGAGTGACGTGCTGCGTTCGTCGCGATCTCCTGCGTGCAGCGGAGGATGATGTGCGCCTGCTCGGGATCGTCGACGCGCAGCTCGCGATCGACGTCGAGATGAATGCGCGGCTTCGGCACGCCGGCCACCAACGTCTCCAGCGCCGCGGCGAGATTCACGTT
>DATELS010000721.1:0-4094 GCA_035276365.1 Thermoanaerobaculia bacterium | reverse complement strand
CGCGGCGAGTTCATCCTGATCGCCACCGGCTCGCTTCCCGTGCGACCCGCGCACGTGCCGTTCGACGACGAGCACGTGCTCGACAGCGACACGATCCTGCGCATCGAGCAGATCCCGCGCTCGCTCGCCGTCGTCGGCGCGGGCGTCATCGGCTGCGAGTACACCTCGATCTTCGCCGCCCTCGGCGTCGACGTGCATCTCATCGACGGTCGCACGTCGCTGCTCCCGTTCATCGATCGCGAGATCGCGGAGGTGCTGCTCGACGAAATGCAGACGCGGCTCGGCGTCACGCTGCACCTCGGATGCGACGTCGACGCGATCGCGAAGAACGGCGATGAGGTCTCGATCCGCTTGAAGGACGGCACGGAGCTCGTCTGCGACAAAGTCCTCTACGCCGCGGGTCGGATGAGCAACACGGCGGACCTCGATCTCGACGCGGCGGGCGTCGCGACCGGCTTTCGCGGACTCGTGCTCGTCAACGATCACTTCCAGACGAACGTGCCGAACATCTATGCGGCGGGCGACGTCATCGGCTTCCCCGCGCTCGCGTCGACGTCGATGGAGCAGGCGCGCGTGGCGATGGTTCACGCGTTCGACCTCAAGTACAAGACGCGCGTCGCACCGATCCTGCCGTACGCGATCTACACGATCCCCGAGGTGGCGACGGTGGGGATGAGCGAGCAGCAGTGCCGCGAGGCGGGAGTCGAGTTCGAGACGGGCCGCGCGCTCTTCCGATCCAACGCGCGCGGCCAAATCCTCGGCGACACGAAGGGGCTGCTCAAGCTCACGTTCGAGGCGCGCTCGCTGAAGTTGCTCGGCGTGCACATCGTCGGAGAGAATGCGTCCGAGCTCCTGCACATCGGCATGATCGCCATGCAGTTCGACGGAACGATCAATGCATTCATCGACTCCGTCTTCAACTTCCCGACGTTGAGCGAGGCGTACAAATACGCGGCGTACGATGGCCTGGGGAACGTCGCGCGCAGAAGGAATCGAGCATGAAGCAGATCGCGGAACTGATCGAAGGGCAGACGCTGCAAGTGATCGAGCCGGGCTGGAATGTGCGCACGGCCGCGGCGCACATGACGGAGTGGAACATCGGCGCGGTCGCGGTCGTCGACTCCGGACGCCTCGCCGGCATCTTTTCCGAGCGCGACATCATGGCGCGCGTCGTCGCGCGCGGACTCGATCCCGAGGAGACGATCGTGTCGGGAGTGATGTCGACGGAGCTCGTGGTCGTCGAACCGACGGAGCGCGTCGAGAGCGCGATTCAGAAGATGCACTCGATCGGCTCGCGGCACCTGCCGGTCGTCGACGACGGAAAGCTCGTGGGCATGCTCTCCATTCGCGACTTGCTCGAGGTCGATGATCAGCACCAGCGCGCGCGCGCGACGTTCCTGAGCGAGCTCGTGACGTACTCCCCCGACTACGATTCCTGATCGTCGTCGCGCAGCTTGAGACGCAGCACCGGCGACGCGCGCTCGACGTGCACGCCTGGCTTGAGCTCGAACGACTCGTCGGACGTCTGCGTGCCGCCGAGGAGGAGGCAGAGGCGCGCGAGCTCTTTGAAAGAGGCCGCGTCGCCCTCGATCTCGATCTCGCCGTTCGCCGCGCGGACGGACATCGGCGAGCGCGCGAGCCCTTCGAGGGCCATCATGGCGAGGTCGTAGTTCACGACTCGTCCTCCCCCCGATACCGCACCGAGTTCCGCTCCGTCTCCTCCAGCACGACCTCGTGCAGCTCCCCATTCGGGATCGCGCTCGCGAGCTGTTGCCAGAACGAGCGCGCGAGGTTCTCGGCGGTGGGGATGACGTCGCGGAGGAAGTCGACGTCTTCGTTGAGGTTCGTGTGGTCGACGCGATCGATCACGCGCTCACGCATGATGTCCTTCAGGCGCTTCAGATCGATGACCATTCCGGTCTCGGGATCGATGCGTCCGCGGACGCTCACTTCGAGCGCGTAGTTGTGCCCGTGGCCGCGCGGGTTGTCGCATTTGTCGTACGTGCGGCGGTTCCAATCCGCATCCCGGTTCGGATTGTGCAAACGATGAGCTGCCGAGAACGTCAGTCGTGCCGTGACGATCATTCGACCCACATTATGGATGCAAACCAAGCCCTCTACGTCGTCTGCCACAACGGGGTCTTCACGATCCCCGACCGGACGTTCCAGTCGCTCTCGTCGATGGTGACGAACGGCTTCGTCTACCTTCGGCAGGATGCCGACACGCTCACCATCTCCACGACGCGCATCAACGGCGGCCAGCGCCGCGTCTTCAACGGCCGCTTCCGCGCGCATATGTTCCGCGACGCGCGCGAGCTCGCGATCGTGGATCTGAAGGGCGTGGTACAGGTGATGGCCGTGAAGTAGTTGGCTACTGCACCTGCGCCAGCGCGGTCCGTATCTCCGCCTGTTGCGCGACCAGCGTCTCTTTCAACTTCTGAAAGCGCGGGTCGTTCTCGAGGTAGCGGAAGAGCGGATGCGCGAGCACGTACGCGGCGGTCGGCTCTTTGCGCTGCGCGGCTTTTTCGAGCGCGGCCATCGCCGCGGGCGTGTCGTTCAGGATCGTGTGCACCTCGGCCGCCGAGGTCCACGCGTCATCGCCGGGCACCGACACCGCGAGCGCGGAGTTGAGCTCGCGCGCGGCGACGTCGCGCTGTCCCTTCTCCGCCGCGATGTACGCGCTGAGCATGTGATAGCCGTACAGCGGATCCGACTTCTGCAACTGCTCGAGCTTGTACCCGGCCATCTCCAGCGAGTGGCGCAGCACGGAGAGGCGTCCGATCTTCAGCGCGAGCGCCGCGCTGTCGGGCGACGTCTCCTCGACTTTGTAGTAACGCTGAATCGCGGAGTCGATGCGTCCCTGCGCGCTGAGCACGTCCGGCTCGTGCGCGGCGATGGCCATCGTCGGCAGCCCGCGCATGCGCGCGAGCGTGGCGTTGAACTTCTCCGTATCGCCCGCCGCGACCGAGTAGCGCGCGACGACGTTCAGCGCCTCCGCATCCTTCGGCTCGCGCTTCAACACCGCGTTGAAGCCGACGAACGCCTCCTGCAGATCGCCGCTGCTCAGACTCGAGCGCGCGACCTTGCGCGCCGCGTCGAGATTCGACGGCTCGAGCTCGAGCACATGCTTCGCCGCCGCGAGCGCATCCGCCTCGTTGCCGGTCGATGCGAAGTACTCCATCGCCAGCAACTGCGCCGGGAGAAATGACGGATCCTTCGCCATCGCGTCGCGCAGCGACGCATCCGCCTTCGTGCGATCGTTGAGTGAGCGCGCGACGACCGCGTCCGCGAACGAGTTGAGTGCATCGGCAACCGCGTACGTCCGCGGTTGCGCGCTCACCTCGGACACGACCCATTGCACGATCGCGCGAATGCCGCTCGCGGAGTCGAGCAACGCCACCGGCGGCGCGCTCTTCACTCCCTCGGTCGGCAGAATCTCCGGTCCGCCCGCGCCCACGCGCAGCAGCGCGGAGAAGGACGCCGCATCCGCCGCGGGCGTGTCGACGACGCGCAGTTCGGGGAACGTGCGAAGGATCTGCATCGCGCCGAGGCGAATCGCGGTCGCGCGATCGGGAAGCGTGGCGTCGGCACCTTCGACCTGGAACGGCGCGAGATACACCGTGCGCGGATGCGCGGCATCCGGCTTCGACGGCGTCGCTGGCGCGGTGTTCGTCGCCACGACTTCCTCGCCCGCGCCGCGGCGCTTCCACACCATCGCCGCGCCGCCGATGAGCAGTACGAGTACCGCCGCGACCGCGGCGAGCACCATCGCGTTCTTGCGCTTCGCGACGCGCTGCGCCTCGAGCAATGCCGCCGCTTCCGCCGCCGCCTCGGCCTCGAGCTCCGCGGTCGTCACGCTGACTTCCGTCGGCGCCGGCGCGACCGTCTCCACCGGCGCGATCGTGTACAGCTTCACGCCCGCGCGCGCGCCCGCATCGCACAATCGCGCATTCGGCGGACGTCCCTCTTTCACGAACTCCTCGGAGATGTAGAGCGTGTTGGGCGGCAACTGCCGCAGCGTGTCGAACGCGCGCTCGATCGCCGGTCCGCCCGCGACCCCGTCGCGCATCTCGACCTCACCCGCGTGCAGCAGC
>DATELS010000720.1:0-5218 GCA_035276365.1 Thermoanaerobaculia bacterium | reverse complement strand
GCTCGATCGCATCCGGCTCATTCGCAATCGTGTACTTCCGATAGAAACTATTGAATTTCTGCGCGAGCTCGAGGATCGCCTGCGTGATCACGGACAGCTCGAGCGACTCCACGCCGCGGCGAATCGCGCTCGGCAGCTCGGCGGAGAGACGCACCAGCTCCCACATCTCGTCCGTCAGTCCCTGATGCAGCGTCAGGTTGTCGATCGCATGCTCGTCGAGTCCGGGATCGATCCCGCGCTCCGCGAGCTTGCGGAAGATGTTCTGCACGCGCACGACTGAGTACTGCAGATACGGACCCGTGTCGCCCTCGAAGCGCAGTGCTTCCTCGAAGTCGAACGCGATGACTTTGTTGCGTCCGTAGCGGAGCATGAAGTAGCGCAGTGCCGCGACCGCGACCTGACGTCCGATCGTCGCCGCCTCTTCATCCGTGAACTCGCCCGGATTCGCGCGCACCGCTTCCACCGCTTTGCGCTCGAGCTCGTCGAGGAGATCGTCCGCCTTCACGCCGAGTCCCTTGCGTCCCGACATCTCGACGTACGCACGCGACGCGTCCTCGTCCGAGATCTCCATCCCGAGCGCCTTCGCCGTCGCGGGGGTGAGCGCGACCATTTCATACGCGAAGTGAATCGACGCATCGGCCGCCTTGTCACCGCCGATCTGCCGCACGCCTTCCTTCACGACTTTCTGCAGATACGCCTGCCGCGAGTCGATGACGTTCACGATGCGCGACGCGCCGCCGAACTTCGGCGCGCTCGGATCGCCGTCGCCGCTGTGCGTCGTCTCCCACAACACGTGGCCGTCGGGATAGACCGTGAACTTGCGCACGTCGAACGTGCGGTCGAGGAGTCCGAGCTTCCACAGTTGATACGCGATGTCTTTCCCGGTGTACGTGACCGTGCCGTTCGAGCGCACGAGGATCTTGTCCGGCTCGTTCATGCCCGCGAACTCCGCGGACTCGTCGAGCTTCATCACCCAGCAGCCCTTGTGCTTCCCCTCGTCCTCGAACACGACCGCGCCCGACTGCTTGAGCAGCTCGAACGCGCGATCCCAGAAATGCATGTGGATGATGTCGCTCTCTTTCGGGAGGAGGTCGTACTCGATGTCGAGGCGCAGCATCGTCTGCAGGTGGCGATGCACGATCGCGCGCGCGATGAGCGCGGCGAGTCTCGCGGTGTCGCCTTCCTGATTCTCGATCCGATGCAGCGTCTCCTTCCTCCACTCCAACGCCTCGGCATTCGCCGCGTAGTACTGCGCCATCTTCGAGTAGACGTCCCAGCAGACGTAGTCGAAGCGCGGCGAGGTCGCGATGAGCTGCTCGACGTCGGCGACGCTCTTCTTTTCGAGATGCTCGAACGCGACGACGACGTCCGCGACCTGCACGCCGGTGTCGTCGATGTAGTTCTGCGTCTCGACGTGATGCCCGAGCCACTTCGAGCAACGCACATAGGTGTCGCCGAGGACGGAGTTGCGGAGGTGACCGATGTGCGCGGCCTTGTTGGGATTGATATTCGTGTGCTCGACGATGACCCGCTCGCCCGTCTCCGCGGGCGGCGCCATGACGTTGCGAAAGTGCACAGCCGTGAAGCCGCCGCGATCGAAACGAAAGTTGAGATAGCCCGCACCTTCAACGCTCACGGACTCAACGCCGGCAGGCAGTTGCAACCCATCCGCGAGCTGCTGCGCAATCTCGCGCGGCTTGCGCTTGAGCGCCTTCGCGAGCTCGAGCGCCAGCGGCGTCGCGACGTCGCCCATGTTCAGCTTCGGCGGCGTTTGCAGGATCACGCGGTCGACGGCGTGGCCGAATTGGGCGAGCGTGCGCGTTTTTAGGGTTTCTGTTAGTTGCTCGTGAATGGATTCTAGGATCATTAATCGTGACTCCTGAGGCTCAGAGGCTCATGGGCGCATAGGCTCACAGAGCTCCTATGAGCCCGTGCGCCTGTGAGCCTCTGCGCCTTCACAGTGCGTCGCATCATTCCACGTCTTGAGCACCCACCGCCCGCCTCGCTGCACGAACAGGTTCACGGCGGCGTTGTCCTGCGCGAAGAAGCGGGAGTGCATCGCGGGGAGCTCGAGCAGGACGGTTGCGGCGATGCGGATCGCGGTGCCGTGCGTGACGACGATCGGGCGCGGCGAGTCGATCGTTGCGAAGGCGCGCTCGAGTCGTTGACGCACATCCGCGTGCGATTCGCCGCCCGGGCACGGACATGACTCGTCCGCGATCCACCGTTGATACGCCTCGTCGTCTTCGCGGCGGACGTCGAGGAATGAGCGGCCTTCCCAGCCGCCGTAGTTCATCTCGCGCAGGTCGTCGAGTGGCGTGATCTCGAGACCGGTCGCGTCTGCGATCGCCTGCGCCGTCGAGAGCGCGCGGCCGAGGGTCGAGGAGTAGAGCGCGGTGGCGTTGAACTTCGCAAGGCGTTCGGCGAGGCGCTGCACTTGCTCGCGTCCCGCGTCCGAAAGAGCGCTGTCGTTCCAACCCTGCGCGATGCCGGCGACGTTCTGCACCGTCTGCCCGTGGCGCACGAGCACGAGCTTCTCGATCACGAGAGCAGAGACTCCGCCGTCATCTCGGCGGGCTTGTCGATCCCGAGGATCGCCAGCATAGTCGGCGCGACGTTCGAGAGCACGCCGCCGTCTTCGCGCAGCGCGCCGAAGCGCCGCTTCGGATCGACGAGGATGAGCGGCACGGGGAACGTCGTGTGCGCCGTGTGCGGCTGCCCGGTCTTCTCGTCGAACATCAGCTCCGCGTTGCCGTGATCGGCCGTGATCAGCGCGACGCCGTCGACTTGCTCCACCGCGTCGAGAATGCGCGCGACCGCGATGTCCGTGTCGCGCACCGCCGCCACCGCCGCGTCCATCACGCCCGTGTGGCCGACCATGTCCGGGTTGGCGATGTTCATGATCACGACGTCGTACTTCTTCGACGCGATCGCCTCGACCACTTTGTCCGTCACCTCGAACACCGACATCTCGGGCTTCAAGTCGTATGTCGCCACCTTCGGCGACGGCACGAGGATGCGGTCCTCGCCGTTGAACTGCGCATCCGAGCCGCCGTTGAAGAAGAACGTCACGTGCGCGTATTTCTCCGTCTCCGCGATGCGCAGTTGCGTGAGTCCCGCGTTCGCGATCACTTCGCCGAGGTTGTTGCGGATCGCGTCGGCCGGATAGAGCACGGGCACGTCGAACTTCTCGTGGTACTGGTTCATCGTCACGAGATCGACGCTCGGCTGCACGGCGCGCGTGAAGCCGTCGAACTCCGCGTCCTTGAACGCCGTGACGATCTGGCGCATGCGGTCCGCGCGGAAGTTGAAGAAGAGCAGCGCGTCACCGTCTTCGACGCGGCCGAGGTGCGCGCCTTCCGGAGTGAGCACGGCGATCGGCTCGACGAATTCGTCCGTCACGTTCTGCTGGTAGAAGCGGCGCAGCGTCTCCAGCGGATCCTTCGTCTGCGTGCCGACGCCGAGCGTCATCAAGTCGTAGCCGCGCTGGATGCGCTCCCAGCGCCGGTCGCGGTCCATCGTGAAGTAGCGGCCGATGATCGTCGCGAGATGTGCGCGCTTCCCGTCGACGTGCGCGAGCAAATCGCCGAGGTATTTCTCGGCGGACTTGGGCGGCGTGTCGCGGCCGTCGAGGATCGCGTGTACGAACACGTTCTCCGCGCCGAGGTCGAGCGCGGCGTCGATGAGTCCGTGCAGATGCTCCTGCAGCGAGTGCACGCCGCCGTCCGACAAGAGTCCTGCGAAGTGAATCGCGCGATGGTTGCGCACCGCGTCGACGAAGACCGGATTCTTCTGCAGCTCGCCGCGCGCGATCGACTTCGAGATGCGCACGATGTCCTGGTCGACCACACGTCCCGCGCCCATGTTCAGATGTCCGACTTCCGAGTTCCCCATCTGTCCCTTCGGCAATCCGACCGCGAGTCCCGAGGCCTCGAGCTTCGTCCACGAGCACTCGCGGAAGAGGCGCGCGAAGCGCGGCGTCTCCGCCTGCGCGATCGCGTTCCATTGCGCATCGTCACGGCAGCCGAAGCCGTCGAGAACGATCAGGATGAGGAAGGGCCGCTGCGCCATCGGCGCGCGACGATATCAAAACTACGCCGAGGCCTTCTCGCGCTTGAAGACCATGCCGATGTGATCGGTCGCGCCGGTTTTGAAGTTGATGGAGGTGATGCTCACCAGCTCCCACCCTTCGTCGCCGAGGCGGTTGAGCTCTTCCGCGCGGCGGGGATCCATCGAGTAATTCTCCGACCGGACGTTGATGATCTTGTATTCCCAGGTCTTCATGTCCGCGATCCCCCTCCCGGCTGCTTGTGGTGAATGGACGGGCGCAAGTGTAATCCGTCTTCTCTTGTCGCGTCGAGACTACCGTGTTAGTTTGCTGACATTCAGCGGAGCCGAAATCGATGCCGAAAAGAATCCTTCTCGCGGATGACAGCATCACCATTCAGAAGGTCGTCGAGCTCACCTTTTCCGACGGCGACTACGAGGTCTCGGCGGTCAACAACGGCGCGAAAGCGATCCAGAAACTGGGCGAGATGCGCCCGGACATCATCCTCTCCGACATCATCATGCCGGAGAAGAACGGCTACGAAGTCTGCGAGTACGTGAAGTCGCATCCCGAGTACCGCAACATCCCCGTCGTGCTGCTCACCGGCACGTTCGAGCCGTTCGATCCCGATCGCGCGGAGAAGGCCGGCTGCGACGCCGTCGTCACGAAGCCGTTCGAGTCGCAGAGCCTCATTCACAAAGTCGAAGAGCTGATCGCGCAGGCGAAGAACAACATCAACGCGACCGCCGCCGTGCCGCAGGTGAGCATGCCCGCGCCGGAAGCGGAGCCGGCGGTCTCGCCGTGGATGGAAGACACGACGCCCGCGCCACCGCCTCCGATCGAGGCATCGCCGTTCACGACGTCGGGCGGATCGTTCCCGATGCCGCCCATGGATTCGTTCACGCACAACGCGGACATCTTCGCCGCGCCGGCAGCTCCCGAGGCGACGACGGAGATGCCGTTCGACACGCCGGCGTCGGAGTCGATTTCCGATTCGCCGTTCGGCGCCGCGCCCGACGCGGAGCAGTTCTCCGGCGAGACGCGCGCGTTCCCGAAGATGTCGTTCGAGGACATGCAGCAGATGATGGCGCCGCCCGCGGCGCCGGAACCGATGCCGGAGCCGGAGCCGCCCGCGCAAGCGGAGGCGTCGCCGTGGGACGAGCCCGCGGA
>DATELS010000719.1:0-6840 GCA_035276365.1 Thermoanaerobaculia bacterium | reverse complement strand
GCGCGCGGAGAACGATGTGGCCGAGGTCGCGGCCGATCGCGCGCGACGCGAGAGCGATCTCCTCGCCGCGCGCGTCGAGCTGTGGAAGTACCAGCAGATCGTGAAGCGCAAGATCGACGGGCCGAACACGCGCATCGCGCGCGCGGAGCACGTCGACGCGGGAGAGGCGCGATGACGTCGCCGCTCTCCGTGCTCATGACGACCGAGGGGACGTATCCGTACGCATCGGGCGGAGTGAGCACGTGGTGCGACGCGCTTCTGCGCAACACGCCCGACGTTCGCTACACGCTGCTGCCGATCATGATGAACCCGCACATCGAGGCGCGCTTCGAGCCGCCGTCGAATGTGCGCAGCCTCATCGACGTGCCGCTGTGGGGCATCGAGGAGCCGGGCGAGTTCGCGCCCGAGTCGACATTCGCGGAGTTGTACGAGCGCAAGCGCGCGACGACGGACGCGGAGATCGAAGCCGAGTTTCTCCCCGCGTTTCGCGTCTTCCTCGACCTCGTCAATAACGGCACCGATCCCGCCGCGTTCGGCCGCGTGCTCGTGGCGATGGAGGATTACTTCGCGCGCCGCGACTACAGCGCGACGATGAAGTCGCGGCCGGTGTGGGACGCGTTCGTCGGGACGATGCAGGCGTTCGCGCGTCGCGCGGCCGCGTCATTGCCGGACGAGGCGCGCGCGCATCAACTGCCGTCGATCTTCGACCTCACCGAGTGCCTGCGCTGGCTCTATCGCTTCCTGATCGTCCTCACCGTGCGCGTGCCCGAGGTGAGCGTGACGCACACGACGGCGGCGGCGTTCTGCGGGATTCCGTGCATCACCGCGAAAGTGCGACGAGGCACGCCGATGATCGTCACTGAGCACGGCGTGTATCTGCGCGAGCAGAATCTCTTTCTCTCGCGCTTCAAGCGACTCTTCTTCTGCAAGCAGTTCCTGCTCAACCTCATCACGGCCGTCGTGCGCGCGAACTACTTTCACGCGGACGTCGTCGCGCCGGTCTGCCACTACAACACGCGCTGGGAGCTGGCGCACGGCACGCCGCAGCACAAGGTGCGCGTGATCTACAACGGCGTCGATCCCGACGTGTTCACGTCCGCCGCGAAGCGCGTGGCCGAGCCGCATGTTGTCGCGACGGCGCGCATCGATCCGCTGAAGGACATCGAGACGTTTCTGCAGGTCGCGGCGCGTTTCCGTGGCGTGAAGTTCACGATCTACGGCAGCGTCGCCGATCCCGCGTATTACGCGAAGTGTCTCGCGCTGCGTCATGAGCTCGGGCTCGATGACGTCGTGACGATGGGCTCCGTCGCGGACGACGTCGTCGCCGCGTATCGCGATGCGGACGTCGTGCTGCTGACGAGCATTTCCGAGGCGTTCCCGTATTCGGTGATCGAGGCGATGTCGTGCGAGCGCGCGGTCGTCGCGAGCGACGTCGGCGGCGTGGGCGAGGCGCTCGAGGAGTGCGGCATGCTCGTGCGTCCGCGCGACGTCGACGGCTTCGCCTCCGCCCTCCGCCAATTGCTCGACGACGCGCAACTGCGCACCCGCCTCGGCCGCCGCGCGCGTGTCCGCGTGCTCGAAGAGTTCCGCCTCGACCGCAGCATCGCCTCGTATCTGGAGCTGTACCAGAAGCTCGCCGCGGGCACGGGCGCGCGCCGCTCCGCGCCGCGCGTCGACCCGCGTCCGCATCCGATCGAGGCCCGCGCATGACCGCTCTTCCCCTCGATGATTTGGGCCGCCGCATCGTCGACACGGTCGGCATGCCCAAGGACGCCTGGGAGATCGCCGCGCAGCTCGAAGTTCTCGGCATGCGCGACAGCGACGCGCGCGGCGGCTACGGCGTGCGCGATCTCTTCGAGCTCGCGCGCAATCTCGAGCGCCGCTTCCGCGCCGGCGCGTATGGTTTCGCGCTGGAAGGCGAGGATCCGCGCCCGCGCTCGATTCCCGCGCTGCGCTTTCTGCGGCGCTATTTCGCCGGAATCTCATTCGCGCTGCCGATGGCCATGCAGGCCGCGGCGATGCTCGTGTGGGGCTACGGCATCTGGGGCGCGATCGATCTCGAGCTCGCGCAGGGGAGCGCGATCGCGCTCGGCTTCATCGCCAGCTACATCGCCGCGGGCGGCTTCGCGCAGGCGATCGTGCGCCGCGGCCTGTTCTACATCTATCAACAGGAAGAAGGGCTCGCGCGCTGGGTCGCGCTGCGCGGCTTCGCGATCGCGCTGCGCGTCACGCTCGCGTTGATCGTGCCGGCGCTCCTGCTCAACTTCCTCTTCCGCCTGCTGCCGTGGCCGATGGTGCTCACCGCCGCCGCGTTCTACGCGGGACTGACCGTGCTCTGGCTCGCGTGGGCACTGCTGTATCTCGTGCGTCGCACGGAGCTGTTGCTTGTCATCACCGCGCTCGCGCTGGCGAGTGTGATCGCGGCGGCGAAGCTCGGCAGCGTCGCGCCGATCGTCGCGAACGGCATCGGCGTCGTCACGGCGGACCTCCTCAGCGTCGCCGCCGCCTTCTTCTTCCTCGGCCGTAACGCGAGAAAGCGCGGCAATCTCGATCCGGTGAATCCGCCGCGCCTCTCGGTGCTCATCTTCAGCACGTCGCGCTACTTCGTGTACGGCTTGCTGTTCAACACGTTCCTCTTCGCGGACCGCGTGATCGCGTGGACGACGCCCGTCGGCCGCGACGACTTCCCGCCGTACCCGTTCTGGCTGAACGTGCGCTACGAGCTGGCGATGGACCTCGCGCTCGTCGTCGTGATCGTGATGGGCGGCGTGGTGCAATACGCGATCGAGCGCTTCTCCGACAAGCTGATCCCGCACGAGAAGCGGACGAAGAGCAGCGACCGCGATGTCTTCGTCGCGGATCAACTCGACGCGCATCGCCGCCGCTCGCTGCAACTCGGCTTCACCGGCGCGCTTGCCCTCGCCGCGACGTGGTTCGTCGTCAACGCGCTGCAGCAGGTCGGCAACACGCGGCTGCACGAGGCGATGACGTCGCCGATCACGATGCGCGTGCTCATCGTCGCGGCGTTGTCGTACGCGGTGTTCATGTTCGCCGTGCGCAATCTGCTGCTGCTCCTGACGCTCTCGCATGTCGGCGCAGCGGTGCGCAGCGTGGCGTACGCGCTGATCGCGGACGTCGCGACGGGGTTCGTCTGCAGCCGCGCGATCGGCTACTGGGCGGCGGTGGCGGGACTCGCGGCCGGCGCCATCGTGATGTGTTTCGTCGCCGCGCGCGAGACGCGCCGCGTGCTCACGCAACTCGACTATTCGTACTACGCGGCGTACTGACATGTACTGGCTCTACGGCATCGACACGGTTCTTCGCATCACGGCGGCGACCGTGTTTTTGTTCGTGTGCGTGCCGGCGCTGGCGTGGCCGCGTCCGGAGTCGTTCACGCGCCTCGACTGGTTCTTCTGGAACCTCGGCGTCGGACTCACGCTGCTCACGCTCGCCGGCCAGCTCTTCACGCTCTTCAACATCGCCTCGGCCCTCACGTACATCGTGCTGTTCGCGGCGGTGATCGTCGTCTGCCGCGCGCGCCGCGCGAACGCGCCGCCGCTGCGCTGGATCCGCGACGCATATCGCGAGACGGTGCTGTTCGCGCTGCACGTGCTCGACGGACGTGCGAATCTGCGCCGCCGGTCTGTGGACGCGTTGCGCCGCTTCACGCAGAACGCGCGCGCGACACTGCACGCGCATCAACGCGGCGCGCTCGCGTGGTCCGCGATCGTGCTCGCCGCCGCGCTGACGCGCTTCTACCGCCCGTTCGCCACGGCCAACCTCGGCTTCTCCGACACGTACGTGCATCTCTACCTGATGCGCCTCCTCGACGCGGGACGCCAGGTCGATCCGGCGTGGGGTCCGTATCCGCGCGGCATGCACTTTCTGCTGCTGCCGATCGAGCGGCTGACGAACGTCGAGCCGATCCTGCTCATGAACTTCTTCGGCGCGTTCAGCGGCGTGCTGCTGACGCTCTCCGCTGCGTACGCCGCGCAACGCATCACGCGACGCACATCCGCGGCGCTGATCGCGGGACTGATCTTCGCGACCATGATCGGCGGCGCCCGCCAATACTTCGCCCTCGGCGGCAGCGTCTCCAGCCGCAGCGCCTCGGAGGCGCGAGCGCTGCTCGGACAGCCGTACGAGGCGCTGGCGAATGCCGGCGAGTTCGACGTGATGCTGACGGCGTTTCAGCGACAGACATCGACGCTGCCGCAGGAGCTCGCGATCGTGTTGCTGCTTCCTGCGGCGCTGTTCCTTCTCGACTGGCTGCGCACGCGCGACGCGTGGCGCCTCGCGGGATTCATGGGCTGCACGTCCGCGATCGCCGCGATTCACTCGGGTGTCGTCGTCGCACTGGTCGCGCTGTGCGCCGCGGCGGCGCTCGCGGCGCTGCTCTGTCATGTCGCGAGCGTGCGCAATATTTTGCACATCGCGGGTGCGGGCGCCGTCGCCGTTCTCATCGGCTCGACGTGGATGCTCGGCTTCCTCCGCTACCGCAGCATCTCGCCCGGCAGCCACGCCGGCGCGACCGCGCTGTACTACTTCCCGTTCCTCCGCTCGTTCGTCGGCGAGGGGAGCGACGAGACCGCGTACATGATGCTCACGCCGTTTCTCGTCGCGATCGTGATCGTCGCGGTCATCGTCGCCATCGCCGCGTGGCGCGCGCGCGAGTCCGCCGCGTTGTGGATTGCGATCGGCACGATCTTCTTCATCGTCACGCACGCCGCGTCGGTGATCGGGATTCCCGAAATCATCGAAGTCAGAAGGAACGTGACGTGGCTCGCGCTCGCGATCGCCGTACTCCTCGGCGTCGCCATCACCGCAGCGGCGGCGCGACTTCCCGCGCGCATGCACGCGTACGCGCCCGCGGTCGCGATCGTGTTGTGGCTCGCCACGCTCCCGAATCTCTTCGGCGGCGCGATGAGCGCGCGCCTCCTCGACTACTCCGGCTACGGCGGCACGACGTACGCCGTGCTGCGCATCTCGCAGCGGCTCGAGCCGTTCACGTGGACGCTCGTCAGCTACGGCCAGGAGTACCCCATGGTCCTTGGCCGCGGCTTTCATCTCAACGGCGCGGACTTCCTCGAGCAATTCGATCCGGCCGAGTCGCCGCTGCGCATCCCGACGCCGAACGTCTTCATCGCCGTCGAGAAAACGCCGCACCGCTTTCAGATCAACAACTGGTCGACGCGCTTCGATCGCGCCGCGGTCGAGGAGCGGCTGCAGACGTGGTGCACGCTCTACCGCATGACGCACGGCAACATGCGCGTCTTCCTGGACGACGACCACGTGCGCGTTTACCAGATCGCGCGCGCCGGAGGACGCACGTGAGCCGGATCGCACTCAAGCGCCGCAGCGACATTCAGCTCGCGGCCGTGTTGCCGGCGTACAACGTCGCGAAAGAGATCGGCGCGGTGCTGCGCGGCATGCCGGCGATGTTCACGATGATCGTCGTCGTCAACGACGGCTCGGCGGATCAAACGGGGGCGATCGCGGAACGCTACGCGGAGCTCGACCGGCGCATCATCGTCATCCATCACGAGACGAACCGTGGCGTCGGCGGTGCGGTCGTGACCGGCTTCCGCACGGCGATCGACGCGGGCGCGGACATCGTCGTGAAGATCGACGCGGACGGGCAGATGCCGCTGTGGCTCGTGCCGCAGCTCATTCAACCGCTCGTCAGCGGCGAGGCGGATTACACGAAAGGCAATCGCTTCCGCGACTTCAAGGCCGTGCGCGCGATGCCGCCGCTGCGCCGCGTCGGCAACGTCGCGCTCAGTTTTCTCGCGAAGGCGGCGACGGGCTACTGGCGCGTGTTCGATCCGACGAACGGCTTCGTCGCGATCCGTTCGGATGTCTTGTCGCAGCTTCCGCTGCACAAGATCGACGCGACGTATTTCTTCGAGATCTCGATGCTCAGTCACCTCTATCTCATCGGCGCGGTGGTGCGCGAGGTGCCGATGCCCGCGCGCTACGCGGGCGAGACGTCGAGCCTCTCGATTCCGCGCGTGCTGCGGCAATTTCCGGGACGCCTCCTCTGGTCGCTCGCGCGGCGGCTCGTGCTCAAGAATTTCGTGTACGACTTCAACCTCGCCTCGCTGCATCTCATCGCGGGGCTGCCGCTGCTGCTGACGGGCGTCGCGTTCGGCGCGTGGAACTGGTTCTGGTACACGGTGCGTCTGCACGCGGCGGCGCCGACGGGGACGGTCGTCCTGCCCGCGCTGATGATCATGGTCGGCGTGCAGCTCCTGCTGTCCGCGGCGCAGTACGACCTCGAGGCCGTGCCGCGCGAGCCGGTCAATCGAGGGCCGATTGCCGCCGAAGAAACTCCGCCGCGCGAGCGGCAAAGCGCTCGTACGGATAGTGAAATCGCCGTTCGTACAGCAGCGGGAGCGGATGCGGCGGAGCGCCGGCGCGGCGGAGATCCGCGTCTCGAGTGAGCTCGCGCGGCTTCGCGAGCAGCATCAGCGGCGCGAGTCCGAGCCACGTCTTCCGCTGCGACGGATAGAAGCGTGTCAGCAGAATGTTGCCGACGTATTCGCGACGCGTGAGCCGTCGCTCGATCCAGTCGTCGCCGATCGGATAGTTGACGCGGAAGAACGGATCGCGGATGCGCAGTCCGTTGTACAGCGGCATCTCGAGGCAGCGGATGCCGCGCTTCTTCGCGAAGACGGCGGAGACGAGATAAGCCGCGTCGTGATCCTGATGCCCGCCTTCCCACGCCAGCGTCACGACCTCGTCAGCGTGCTCGATGGTCTGCTCGAGAAACGCGAGCGCGTCGTCGAGTCGGTCGGGAAGCGCGCCGTCGCGAATGCGCTGCGCGGGCGGCGCGACGCG
>DATELS010000718.1:0-4804 GCA_035276365.1 Thermoanaerobaculia bacterium | reverse complement strand
CGAAAATGACACGACGCTCGTTCAACGCGGCTCTGATATTCACTTCGTACGCGAGCTCGCGCGGCGCAACGGCTGCGACTTCTACTTCGAGAGCGACAGCAACAGCGGAGAAGTCGTCGCGTACTTCAAGCCGCCGCAACTCGACGGCACGCCGCAGGCCGATCTGGCGGTGCAGTTCGGCGAGCAGTCGAACCTGCGGCGCTTCAACGTGACCGTCAGCGGCCGGCGCGCGCTCAACGTGAACATCCGCCAGCTCGACGTGAAGTCGGCCGCGGTCAACAGTGCCGATGCCGGCAGCGTCTCGCTGTCCTTGCTCGGAGCGGACGACGACGCGTCGCTCATCGACGGCAATCTCAGCTCCGCGGTCTCGCCGAAAGAAGCAGCCGCGCAGATGCTGCTTCTCGGACCGCCGACCAGCGACAGCGGCGAATTGCAGACGCTCGCGCAAAGCGTGCGCGATCAGTCCGGCTGGCTGATCGGTGCACGCGGTGAGATCAACAGCATCGCCTACGGCAATGTCCTGCGCGCGCACCGGGTCGTGCTCGTCAAAGGCGCGGGCACGCCGTACAGCGGCAAGTACTACGTCACGCGCGTGCGCCACGAGATCCGCTCCGACGGCGAGTACGTGCAGCACTTCGAGGCGCGGCGCAACGCGCGCGGGATCGACGGCAGCGAGTCGTTCGCATCCGCGGGAGGGCTTTTCTGATGACCGCCGTTTCACTCGAGGAGATCGTGGCGCGGCTGGTCGAGCGCGTGGAGGCGCGGTACTACGGCAAGTACCGCGGCCAGGTCACGGACAACGAAGACCCGGACGACCTCGGCCGCGTCAAAGCGAAAGTCCCCGCCCTCCTCGGCGACGAGGAGCTCGGATGGGCGCTGCCGGCGTTCGCGTATGGCGGGACGGCGGAACAAGGATTCTTCGCCGTGCCCGACGTCGATGCGGGTGTCTGGATCGAGTTCGAAGGTGGCCATCTCAGCCATCCGATCTGGACCGGCACCTGGTATCCGTCCGGCGCGATTCCCGAGTCCGCGAAGGCCACGAAGAAAGTGCTCAAGACCACGGCCGGCCACAAAATCGTGTTCGACGACGACGGCGAGTCGCTGGAGATCACGGACAGCAGCGGCAACACGATCAAGATGGATTCAGCCGGCATCGAGATCGCGGACGCGAACGGCCACACCATCAAGATGACGTCGTCGAGCGTCACCATCAACGGCGGCGCGCTGGAGGTGATGTGATGGCGCACATCCTCCAACTCGGCTGCACGATCGCGTGTCCGCATCAGGGACAGGCCAGCCCCGTTCCCGGCAACACGAAGATGAAGGTCGACGGCGCGTTCGCGCTGCTCGTCAACGACACGATGCCGATCGCCGGCTGCACGTTCAACGTCAGCGGCTCGCCGAGTCCGTGCCTGACCATTCGCTGGACGATGCCGGCGATGAAGGTGAAGGTCGACGGCACTCCCGTCCTCCTCGACTCGAGCATCGGCCTCTGCCTCAACCCCGCGCAGGCGCCGCAGGGAACGGCGACGATCTCCGGCGCGCAGACGAAAGTGAGCGGCACGTAAATGGCCACCACGCGCATTGCCACCGACCTTCGCGAGACCCGCTATCTCGATTATCCATATAGCATCGGCGCGGGCGGAATTCCGACGCTCACCGGCGCCGCGGATCACCTCCGCGATCTCATCCTGCAGATCCTCTTCACGATTCCGGGCGAGCGCGTGAACCTGCCCGAGTTCGGCGTGGGCGTACAGCGGCTCGTGTTCGCGCCGAACAGCGATGCGTTGCGCGCATCGACGCAGATGCTCATCACCACCGGTTTGCGCCGCTGGCTCGGGGACCGGATCGACGTCAGCCAGGTCACCGTCACGAGCGAGCTTGGCGAAGAGGAAACGGTCACGATCGAAATCTTCTACACGCTCAAGGCGACGCGAGAGCGCCAGTCGCTGCAGGTGCAGGTATGAGCGGCGCGCCGTCCATTCGCTGCCCGGCCGCGACCATCGCCGCCAACGCGCAGGGATTGCTGCGCGTCGAAGTGCGCGATACGGACGCGCAACTGATCGTGCGTTTCGAAAAAGACGTGACCGATCCGTCGCAGGCGTTCCTGTTCCTGCCGGAGAGTTACGTGCTCACAGGAGGCGAGCGGATCTTTCCGCGCGTCGCGAGCGTCGATGCGACGCCATACAACCCGCCGGGCACACCGCAGGCGCTGCACAACAAGCGGCTGGTGCTGCACCTGAATCGCATCGGCGACTTCTCGATCTACACGCTGACCGTGAGCGGACCGGGACTCGATCCGTTCTTCTCCAGCATTCGCCTCCGCTTCCGGCTCGCCTGCGATGCAGCATTCGATTGCCGTCCGCCGGCAGCCGAGGAGGAGAACGCGGATGAGGCGGGAGTGACGATCGACTACCTCGCGAAAGACTACGCGAGCTTCCGTCAGGCGCTGCTCGACTTCATTCCGACGCGCCTTCCGTCGTGGACGGAGCGCAGCGAAGCCGACATCGGCATGATGATCCTCGAGCTGCTCGCGGCGACCGGCGACACGCTGAGCTACACGCAGGATCGCATTGCCAACGAGGCGTTCCTCGAGACCGCAACCGAGCGGCGCTCCATCGCCGGCCATCTCGCGCTGATCGGGTACGAGCTCGATGAAGGTGCATCCGCGCTGGCGTGGCTCCGCTTCACGGTCAGCGACGTGGCGACGGTCGAGCCGGGACTGCGCGTCAGCACGGAAAAAGTTCGCGAGGCCGACGCGGTGATCGTGTTCGAGACGCTGGCACCGGTGACGGTGCGGCCCGCGCACAACACACTACGGCTCTTCGATTGGCAGAAGCGCGGCTGTTGTCTGCCGAAAAACTCCCTGCAGGCCGATCTCGATGGCGCGCTGCCCGATCTCGAGCTCGGGACGTGGCTGATGTTCGAAGACACGCAGGTCGGTGTCGCGGAGGTCGTCCGGATCACTGAGCGCGAGCTCGTGGAGCCCGTTGCCGGCGAAGTCGTGGTCACGGGTCCGCGGACGATCGTCTCGTGGTCGGCCGCCACGCCACTCGCGCACGAGTACTGCCTGGCGAACACATTCGTCTGCGCGAATGTGATTCCGGCCACGCACGGCGAAACCGTCACGCTCGACAGCTTCGACATTCCGTCCGGAACGCAGCCGCCGCGATTGCGCTTCGACCTCTCGCAGAGTCCACTCGCGCACCTCGATGCATCGACCCTCGCGCTCACGCGTCCGCCGGGCAGCGAAGAAGTCGAAGACGACTTTCTCTCGTCGCCCGTCGCGCACAGCGTCAGCACGCTCGCCGTCACCATCGGGACGGAGCATTGGACGCAGGAGCGCACGCTTCTCGACAGCGATGAAAACGACGCGGTGTATCGCGTCGAGATCGACGATCGCGGCGAGGCCACGATCGTGACCGGCAACGGCGTCTTCGGACGTCGCCCCGATGCGGGGCTGAAATTGACGACGACGTATCGCATCGGCGGCGGAGTGGCCGGCAACGTCGCGGCGGAGTCGTTGCGCGAGGCGCATCCGGCCGAGAACGAATCGCTGACGTGGCTCGTCGCCGTGACGAATCCGCTGCCGGCGAGCGGAGGCCGCGATCGCGAGTCCGGCGATCGCGCCCGGCGCTTCGGCCCGGCAACGTTCGGCGATCCGTTGGTGCTCGTCACGGCGAGCGATTACGAGCGCGCCGCCGAGTCGGTGCGCGACATCGCGCAACGACTGCTTGTGCAGCGAGCGAAGACGACGTTCCGCTGGACCGGAAGCTGGCTGACGGTGACCACCGCCATCGACGCGCGCGGCGAAGACGAGTCGTCGACCTCGACGATCGCCGCGGTGGAGCGCGTGCTCGACGCGCGCCGTCTCGCGGGTTACGACCTCGAGATCGCGGCGGCCGCGGATCTCCCGCTCGACGTCGTCGTCGGATTCTGTGCCGCGGCCGGCTACAACACCGCGGACGTACAGCGCCGGCTGGAAAGTGCACTCGCGGCGTTCTTCGATCCCGACAACTTCAGCTTCGGCGATGCGGTCTTCGTCAGCCGTCTGTACGGTGCGGCGATGGCGGTGGCCGGCGTCGAGTCGGTGCGCATCTCGCGCTTGGCGACGCTGCACGCGGCCAATCCCGACCGCGACACCGCGACGAACGTACGGCAGGGATTCCTCGCCGCCGGGAGCGATCAGGTCATCCGCGTCGAGAACGACCGCAATCACGCCGAGCGCGGAACGCTGTCCGTCCGCGCGATGGGAGGTCACGCATGACAAAGCGGCTCTGCGATCTTCCATCGTCCCCTGCCGACACGTGCTGCGCCGAACCGGTCGAGCCGCCTGCCGTTCCGCTCGAGATCGTGACCGCTCCCGGGCTCTCTTCCATCGCGTACCGCATCGGCACCTTTGCCTCGTTCCGCCGGACGATGCTCGATCGCATCGCCGATCTCGATCTTTTCGACACGATGCCGAATCCGTTTTTCGACAAGTGGTCCGAGGGGTCGCCGAACGATTACCAGACGATGTTCGTCGAGTTGTGGGCGTACATCGCGGACGTGCTCACGTTCTATCAGGAGCGCATCGCCAACGAGGCGTACGTCCCGACCGCGACGCAGCTCTCGTCGCTGATGCGTCTCGCCGAGACGATCGGATATCGGCCGCAGCCCGGTGCCTCGGCGAGCGCACTCGTCGCGTTCATCGTCGAGAAAGGCAAGACCGCGACGGTCCCCGCCGCGTTCCGCGTGAGCACGCGCGCGAGCGGAGGCAAACAGGCGGCGGTGTTCGAGACGTCGGAGGCGGTCGATGTCGTTG
>DATELS010000717.1:0-6985 GCA_035276365.1 Thermoanaerobaculia bacterium | reverse complement strand
CGCTGACGCGGACCTTGCCCTGCGCACGACGACTACTCCGGCTTCCGAGCTTTCTTAGGGGCGCTCCCGGCCTTCCGGGCGCGCTCGATCCTCTCTTCCTTCGTCATGGCTGCGGCAGCGGCCTTACCGCCGCTCAACCCGCCGCGTCGCCCCATCTCGCGCATGATCTCGCGGCGCATCTCCTCGCGTTCTAAGATCGTGCTCAACGTGTCGTGCGCCACGACGTTCGGATCATCGTTCTTCATGCGCTCGATAATAACTTGACCGCTTAAGAAATGCCACGCCTTAGAACTTCATCTTCCGCATCGCGTCGTAGTTGAAGTCCACGAGCAGCGCCGAGGCGTCCTGCTTGAGCGCGCGGGCGATCTTCAGGACCGAGGTCAGTGAAGGAACTTTCCCGCCCCTTTCGAGCGTGCTCACGAAGCTCGTCGTGAGGTTCGCGGCCTGCGCCAGCTTCTCTTGCGTCAACCCGCTGTCCTCGCGCAACTGTTTGAGGCGTTCGCCGAAGATGCGCGCTTCCATCACCATGGCCGGATTGAACGACCGGCCTAGCCCTTGCGTCGAGAGCCGTTAGACCTTAGCCTATCGAGCTATGTCTGTCGATACACGCATCGAACGCTTTTTACGATCGCACGGCATCAGGCCCGCGCACGTGGCGCGCGAAGCAGGTTGCAGCCGCAAACATCTTTTCAAAATCAGGATGGGTATAGCGGAACCAACGCGGCCGGTCATGCGGGCCATCACGTGCGCCGTCGCGATGCTCATCGGACGCAAGGTCAGGGCGAGCGAACTGTTTCGGCTCGGGGACGGTGAACGATGAAGAACGACTACCCGCACCACACCTACATCCGCGTGCGCCTTCCGAAGTTCTTCATCATCTACCTGCGCGATGTCGTGAAGCAGGGCAACGAACTCACGCCCAACCGAACGTCGTTCTCCGCGATGGTCGAGTGGTGGATGCTGAAGATGATCTCCTCGACCGACAAAGCGGCGATCGAGCGTCTGTCGAAGCGGCGCCCTGAGTTCAAGCGGGAGGCTGAGGCGTGGATGGAATGGGTTGCGAAGAACGGCGAGGAGTAGCACGCCCCCTTTGCTCTCTCAGCACTGCGCGCCTGTTACAGCCGCCCGCCCAAACTGACCCACTACCCATCCCCCAAAATTTTCGCCTCTCTTACGCTTGACTTTCGCCCCGTTACCGCCTACATTGTCGTCCGTGAGGCAGTCATGAAATACCTGACGGAACGACAGCGCGACATCCTGAACTTCATTCGCGACTTCCAGAAGGAGCGCGGGGTGGCGCCGACGCACCGCGAGATTTGTGACCACTTCGGCTTCTCGTCCTACGGCACGGTCTACAAGCACCTCTCCCTGCTCCAGAAGAAGGGGCTGATCCGGCGCGACTGGAACCAGAAGCGCGGCGTCGAGCTCGTGGAGACGGAAGAGGAGGCGCGGCGCAGCGAGCCGCGCGGCAACGCGCGCGAGTTGCCGCTCTTCGGCTACATCGCCGCGGGCCGGCCGCTCGACGTCGAGGTGTCGGAGGAGATGATCGCCGTGCCGGAGCACCTCACCAGCCGCGGAGAGAACTACGTGCTGAAAGTCCGCGGCGACTCCATGGTCGACGACGGCATTCTCGACGGCGATCTCGTGATCATCTCGCGGCGCGAGCGCGCCGACAACGGCGAGATGGTCGTCGCGAATGTCAACGGAGAAGTGACGCTCAAGCGCCTGTACAAGGAAGGCGAGCGTGTCCGGCTGCAGCCGGCGAATTCGATGATGGGGCCCATCTACGCTGCTGCGCGAGACGTCGCGGTCCAGGGCGTGGTGGTGGGGCTCATGAGACGTTTCTGATCACGTTGTTGTCGTGTGTCGCAGAGAGATGAGGAACATCATGGATCTCGTACTCAAACTTCGTGAAATCCGCAAGCTCCGCGGGCTGAGCCAGAAAGACGTGGCCCGCATCTCCGGTGTCGGTGAGAAGACGATCAGCTCCTTCGAAACGGGCCAGCGCATCGGCTCCCTCAAGCTCTCGCAGCTCAAGAAGCTCCTCGGCGTCTACGGACTGACCGAGTCGGAGTTCTTCGGCAGCTCGGTGGAGAGACAGATCGCGCCGTGGGAGGTGGACGAAGAGGAGACTGCCGCGATGCGGCTCGTCGAAGATCTCCGCGCGCTTCCGAAGCCGGTGCAGAAGGCGATGATCGGCAAGTTTCAGTTGATGCTCGAAACCGCCGCCGAAGTGAACCACATCCGCGAGAAGCGCCCGGCGTACGTGCGCGAGAATCCGGAGTGGCACATGCTGACCTCGAGAAACTGAGGGGCGCGCGCCCCTCAGAGTCCCTCAGCCCAATGCCGCGTCGATGCCGGGCTTCGCAAACGTGAAGCCCTCCGCCTGAAGTCGAGATGGCACCGCGCGCTGACTGGCGAGAAGCGCTTCATCCGCCATCTCGCCGAGCGCGAGGCGCAACGCGAACGCGGGAGCGGGCATGAACGCGGGACGATGTAAGGCGCGGCCGAGGGCGCGGGCGAAGTCGCGGTTGCGAAGGGGCTCGAGAGAGGTGGCGTTGTACGTTCCGCGCGCGGACGGCGTATCGAGCGCCCACTCGAACAGGCGGAGGATGTCGTCGCGATCGATCCACGACATCCACTGTTTGCCGCTGCCGATCGGACCGCCCGCGCCGAGCTTGAATGGCAGCAGCATCTTCTTCAGCGCGCCGCCGTCCCGTGCGAGCACGACACCGACGCGCACGATCACCAGCCGCGCGAGCGGTTCCGCCGCACGCGCCGCGGACTCCCACTGCTCCACGAGCTCGGCGAGAAATCCCTCCCCGCGTGACGCGCTCTCGTCGAGCACTTCGTCCCCGCGATCGCCGTAGAAACCGACGGCCGATGCGTTGATGAGCGTGCGCGAACGCGAAGGCTCGCGGCGCAACGCCTCGACGATCGCGCGCGTCGCATTCAGCCGGCTCGCGACGAGCTGCTTCTTCCGCTCGTCCGTCCAGCGGCCGTCGCCGATGTTCTCGCCGGCGAGATTGATCACCGCGTCCGCGCGCGCCGCTTCATCCGACCATGCGCCTTGCGTCCGCGCGTCCCACTGCACCCCGCGGCCGGCGCGAACTTTCGCCGGATTGCGCGTGAGCACCGCGACGTCCTCGCCGCGCGCGACGAGGCGCCGCACGAGAGGCTCGCCGATGAATCCCGTACCGCCCGCGACGACGATCTTCATGACGGCGATTCCACGTCGCGGATTCTATGCCCAGAAAACAACACCGCCGGCCCACGCGGCCGGCGGTGTTGTTCAGGTCAGGAGGAGAATAGGAGATCGGTGCGCTTTACTGCGTTTTCGTTGCCTTCATGAGTTCAGACGCCGCGCCGCGAAAAAGGTTTCGCTACGCGATGCGCGAATGCGCCGGAACGCGCCGCGGATCGTTGGCGTTGCCTTTTTGTAACGCGGCGAAGCCGATCATCGCCGCGTTATCCGTGCAGAAGCGCTTTTCCGGCAGCCGCACGACGAGCCCCCACTCCGCGCCCCAGCGCGCGATGCGCTCGCGGATCGCGCCGTTCGCGGCGACGCCGCCCGCAATCGCAACCTCCGCCGGCTTCGTCCCCTCGAGCTTCGCCCACACCGCATCGAGACGATCGAAGAGCTGCGCGATGAGCGCATCCTGAAACGTCGCGCAGAAGTCGGCTAGGAGTTGTGGATCCCCATCCGCGCGAATCCCCTTCTCCCGCGCGAGGCGAATCGCGCCCGACTTGATCCCGCTGTACGAGAAGTCGAGCGACTCCTCCTTGAACTGCGGCACGGGAAACGGGAATCGCTTCGGATCGGAAGTGCCGAGGCGCGAATGCTTCTCGATCTCCGGCCCGCCGGGGTACGGCAGCCCGACGAACTTCGCGACCTTGTCGAATGTCTCGCCAATCGCGTCGTCGCGCGTCCGGTTGATCTGCCGGATCGAAGAGCCGCGCACGTCGTAGATCGCGGAGTGCCCGCCGGAAATCACGAGCGACAGAAAGCGCTCCGGCAGCGGAGTCGCCGGTCCCTCCTTCTGCAGATACGGCGAGTAGATGTGTCCTTCGAGATGATTCACGGGCGCGAGGGGGATCCCCAGTCCGTACGCGATCCCCTGCGCGCCCGCGACGCCGACGAGCAGCGCGCCGATGAGTCCCGGCCCCGAGGTGACGGCGAGCGCATCGACGTCATTCCACGACGCCTGCGCGTCGGCGAGCGCGCGATCGACGAGCGGAAAGAGATGCTGCAGATGCTCGCGCGACGCGATCTCCGGCACCACGCCGCCGAACGGCTGATGCCGCGCGATCTGCGACGCGATGAGATTCACGCGCACGTTTCCGTCGCGCTCGAGGAGAGCGACCGAGGTTTCATCACAGGAGGTTTCGATGGCGAGGATCATCGCTGCGGACTCACTATAATGCCTCCCCTTTGTCATGAAAGAAGAGCTGGCCAAACGCTACGAGCCCTCGGAATTCGAGACGCGTCTCTACGCGAAGTGGGAGAGCGAGGGCTACTTCACGCCGTCGACGGATCGCGACCGTCCGAAGTTCTCCATCGTCATCCCGCCGCCCAACGTCACCGGGCGTCTGCACATCGGCCACGCGCTCGTGAACACGCTGCAGGACATCATCGTGCGGTGGAAGCGCATGTCCGGCTTCAACACGCTGTGGCTTCCTGGCACCGATCACGCCGGCATCGCCACGCAGCTCATGGTGGAAAAGCAGCTCGCGAAAGAAGGCGTGTCGCGCTTCGACATCGGCCGCGACCAGTTCGTCGAGCGCGTGTGGCAATGGAAGGAACAGCACTCCACCGAGATCAAAGACCAGCTCACGCGCCTCGGCGCCTCGTGCGACTGGACGCGCGAGCGCTTCACGCTCGACGAAGGTCTCTCGCGCGCCGTGCGCTACGTCTTCGTGAAGCTGTACGAGGATGGCCTCATCTATCGCGACCTGGCGATGGTGAACTGGTGCCCCCGCTGCCAGACCGCGATCTCCGACGTTGAAGTCGAGTTCCAGGAACGCAACGGCAAGCTCTATCACATCGACTACGCGGTCGATGGCAGCGACAAGAAGCTCACCGTCGCGACGACGCGACCCGAGACCATGCTCGGCGACACGGGCGTGGCCGTGCATCCGGACGATGAGCGCTACAAAGACCTGATCGGCAAGTTCGCGATCCTACCGATCGCCAATCGCCGCATCCCCATCGTCGGCGATCCGATTCTCGTCGATCCCGAATTCGGCACCGGCGTCGTGAAAGTCACGCCATCGCATGACAAGAACGACTACGAAGCGGGACAGCGCAACAACCTGCCGCAGATGCAAGTCATCGCCGAGAACGGCCGCATGACCGACGCCGCCGGCGCGGACTTCGCGGGACTCGATCGCTTCGACGCGCGCAAGAACGTGGTCGAGCGACTGCGCGAAGAAGGACGCCTCCTCAAGATCGACGAGCACACGCACAACATCGGCGTGCACGGCAAGTGTGGCACCGACATCGAGCCGATGATCTCGCGCCAGTGGTTCGTGAAGATCGAGCCGCTCGCCAAGCCCGCCATCGAAGCCGTGCGCAACGGCACGATCACGATCACGCCGCAGACGTGGGAGGCCACGTACTTCAACTGGATGGAGAACATCCACGACTGGACGATCTCCCGCCAGCTCTGGTGGGGACATCGCATCCCCGCGTTTCACTGCGCGAACGGACACACCACCGTGTCGATGGACGACGTCCCGACCTGTCCGCAATGCGGCGCGCCCGCGACGCAGGAGACCGACGTCCTCGACACGTGGTTCTCGTCCGGACTCTGGCCGTTCTCCACGCTCGGCTGGCCGGACGACACGCCCGACTACCAGATCTTCTATCCGACCGACACGCTCATCACCGGCTTCGACATCCTCTTTTTCTGGGTGGCGCGCATGATCATGATGGGTCTGCGCTTCACCGGCAAAGCGCCGTTCACGCAGGTGTTCCTCAACGGTCTCGTGCGCGACGAGCATGGGAAGAAGATGTCGAAGACGGTCGGCAACGTGATCGATCCGCTCGACGTCGTGAACGAAGTCGGCGCCGACGCGCTTCGGTTCACGCTCGCCGTCTCCGCGTCGGGCCGCGACATCCCGCTCGGCAAGTCGCGCATCCAGGGCTACTCCGCGTTCGTGAACAAGATCTGGAACGCGTCGCGCTTCGCGCTGATGCACATCGACATGGAGCTGAAGAACGCCGGTCCGATCGACCGCGAGCAGCTCCGCACGGTCGAGCGCTGGATTCTCTCTCGACTCAACTCCGTCACCGCGGAAGTGAACAAGCAGCTCTCGATCTTTCGCTTCGACGAGGCGTCGAGCGCGCTCTATCAATTCTTCTGGCACGAGTTCTGTGACTGGTACATCGAGATGGCGAAGCCCGTGCTCCTCGGCAAGCACGGCAGCGAACAGGATCGCCGCCTCGCGAAGCGCGTGCTGCTCGAAGTGCTCGACCGCTCGCTGCGCCTCCTCCATCCATTCATGCCGTTCGTCACCGAAGAGATCTGGCAGAAGCTCGGCGGCGTCGAGCCGTCGATCATGATCGCGCCGTATCCGGTCGCGGAAGAAGTGCTCGAAGATCCGGAGGCGGAGCGGATGATGGAGGCCGCGAAGGCGATCATCACCACCGTGCGCAACGCGCGCGCGGAGCGCGGCTTCACGCCGAAGGATCGCTTCACGCTGTTCGTGCGCGGCAACGACGAGCGCGAGTCGAACTTCTTCCGCGACTACGCCTACCTCCTGCTCGAGCTCGCGCGACTCAACGAAGTGTCGGTCGAAGGCGAGCCGCCCGCAGGCGCGCAGCAGGACGTCGTCGGCAACTTCCACATCGCCATCGCGTTTCCGGAGAAGGAAGTGTCGCAGGAGCAGCTCGACAAAGTGCGGCGCGACATCGAGAAGAGCGAGAAGGAGCTCGAGCTCCTCGACTCGCGCCTCACGAACGAGCAGTTCGTGCGCAACGCGC
>DATELS010000716.1:0-5387 GCA_035276365.1 Thermoanaerobaculia bacterium | reverse complement strand
ATTCTGATTAACAGACCAGATGACGTCAACCGTCACCACCAAACAAAAACGCCGGGCTTCTGGCCCGGCGTTTTTCTGCGGCGTCGATCGAGACCCTCCGGCTCGCGTTGCAGAGAGAGAGAGGTAGCTTCAGCAATTGGTCCACGGAGGCACGCCCATTCGCCCGCTCTACCGTGGTTGGGTCCGAGGTGGGCGCAAACTGAAGGGTCTCGATCGACGTCTCAAAGAACTCGCGGAAAAGAAAAAAGGGGCGTTACGCCCCTTTGTCGCCGTTTACCGGCCGCTTGCTGAATGCTGAACGCAATCTATAGCACAAATCGCACCCGGTACGTGAGCTGGATCACATCCCTGCTCACGCTTTCGCTTTGTACCAGTTCGCGTTGATGTCGATGTACTGCTTCCACTGGTCGGGCGTGAGATCGGCCGGGAAGATCGCCTGCACCGGGCATGCGGGCTCGCAGGCGCCGCAGTCGATGCACACTTCCGGATCGATGTAGAGCATCTCCGCCTCGGTGAAGTCGTTCTCGTCTTTGCGGGGATGGATGCAGTCGACCGGGCAGACGTCGACGCAGGCGGTGTCCTTCGTACCAATGCACGGCTCGGCAATGATGTAAGTCATTCGGGACGATTCCTCCAGACGCGCGAAATTGTACTCAATCTGCCCAGCGGCGAATCGACTCGATCACGTAGTCGTTGCCCATGAACGAGACGACGTCGCCGGCCGCGTGACCCATCAGCTTCTTCGCGACGTCGGACTGATTCGAGTAGACGCCGTGCTCCGGGTCGGACTCCCACGGCCCGAGGATCGTGACGTCGCGGCGGGCGTCACCGTTGCTCAGCTCGAGCTTCGTGCCGACGCGCACCACCGACGTGTCGATCTCGTTCGCGTCGAGCACGCGCACGCGCGAGATCTCGGACGCGAGCTCGCCGACGCGCGCCGACAAGTACTCCGCCCGCTGACGCGCGGCCTTGTATTCGAAGTTCTCGCGGAGATCGCCCATCTCGCGCGCGGCCTGCAGCGCCTTCGAGTTCGCGGGAATCTCGACGTTGCGCAGGTGATGCAGCTCCGCGCGCTTTTTCTCGAGCGAGTCCGCGGTCGCGTACACCGGCTCCGCGGCCGGCTCGCGCAGCGTCGGGAACTTCATGAGCGCCGCCTGTTTCACGATCTCGCGGCGATACTCCTCGACCGCGCCGTAGCGATCGAGCGTCTCGACGAGCTTGCGCGCCTGCTCCTCGTTGTCCTGCCCCATCACGATGCGGACGGCGAGGCCACCCTTGTCGAACAAGTCCTTCAGCCGCGCGCGCACGGGCGAGAACTCGTCATTCGTGAGCGCATCGAGGATCTGGAACAGCAGCGCGTAGTTCGCGCGATCGGACAGCGTCGGCTCGTCATTGAGGCGCTTCACGTACCAGTAGAACGCGCGCGGATGGCGGCGCGGGTAGCGCAGCGTCTCGTCGATCAAGCGATCGCGAATCTCGGTCTGTCCCGCTTCTTCCAGCGCGTTGATGATCGTCGTGAGCAGCCGCGGCTCGTCGTCGAGAAAGAACTCCTCGGCGTACACCTTCGGCCAGTCGGGATGATTCTCGCGCACGACGGCGAGCGCCTTCTCGCGCAGCGCCTTGTCGGCGATCGCGGCGACAGTGCGCGACGCCATCGCGCCGCTGAGCAGCGACGACGGCTCGATCGTCGACTCGTACGCGCCCGGCAGCGACTCCAGCGTCGTCAGGATCTGCCACGCCATCGCCGCGTCCGTGCGCGCGAGCCTCGCCGCGTCTGCGGCGAGCGCGGTGGAGAACGCGTTCGCGAGCTCTTTGCTGCGGCCGCTGTGCTTGCGCGCGAGCTCGAGCTTCGACTTCACGTCCGAGCGATCGAAGTCGCGGCGAATCGCCGTCTCCGCATCCGACGACGATCCCGCGAACGCGTACGTCGCCTTCGCGCCGGTGCCGCTTGTCACGACTTGCGGATTCTTGCGCGCGGCCGTCCACCACGACGTCCACTTCTCTTCCGGCACGATGCCGATCACGGCGTCGCGCACTTCGCTCATCAGCATCGGACGGCCGAAGCTCTGGAGAACGCGTCCGAAGAATTCGGACGGCGAGTCCTTGGCCTGCTTCTTCAACCCGTCCTGATCGCGGAACTTCTCGCGCAGCACGTGCCCTTCCGGCAGCGGCACGAGAAACTTCGCCGCCGCGCCCAGCGGGACGGAAACGCGCTTTTCCTTCTCGAAGTCGAGGCGGCAGATCCCGAGCTCCGGATTGAGCTCCGTAATCACGCCGGCGCCGCGGCCGGTCATGAAGAAGCACTCGCCCTCGTCGTACGTCAGCCACGTCTCGATCTTGTCCGCGCGCTCGACGGGATTGCTCTGCGCGTCCGAGAACGCGGCGTATTGAAACGCGCGCGCGAAGCTCTTGTGATCGCCGTAGCTCTTGCGCAGCGCCTCTTCGATTTGCGGACGCAGCGTCGCGGGATGTTTGGAGAGGCGGCCGATCTCCTTCAGCACCTGCAGGCGCTGCGGCCAGAGCTTGCGCTCTTTGAGGACGTCGCCGAGGAGGCCGAGGAGCGTGTCGGCCTGGGTGCGCTGCTCCGCTTTGCGCAGCGCCTTCGCGGTGTTGAGAAATGCGTCGACGTCCGCGGGGTCGCTCTCGATCTGGTTCATCCAGAGCGACTCGAGATCGTCGAACTTCTTCTTCTGAATCAGAGCATTCGCGTCATCGCGGAAAGCCATGGGGCGGGCATTGTAGTGCAGGTTTCTCGTGCTGTTCGAAGCCGCGCAGCCCAGAACCACGGAGCGGCCGTACGTGCAGCCAGCCTATGGCCAGCGACGCCGCCGGCCGTGCCGGCTAGTGGCGCATCTTGACGAGCGCTTTGAACACGTCGAACGGAAGCTGTTCGGCGTGCACGATGTGCCGCAGGTGATGCATCGACGTGCGGCGCTCCTTCACGTCGTCGACCGTCAGGTTGTGCTTGCGCAGAAGCTCGTGTGCTTTGTTCTCAGGCATGGTTCTCCCCCATTCGAAACTGCAGTGGACGACGGCGCAACGAATGGGGCGCGGACGCTATTCCCTGCAACAACTTGGGGAGATTTCGCCGCTCGTGGAAATGGGCGCGCGCCTCGCAATATTCAAAGGCGCGATGAGAGGCTCGAAGGTACTGGCAATTGCCCTGTTCGTTCTGTTCGCGCACGCCGCGCACGCGGGGTGCGTGACCCCGTTTTTCGAGGAGGAGACGGCGGACGCGACGTTCGTGCGGCACGCCGTCGCCGACTTCAACAATGACGGCTTCCCCGACATCGTCGCGGCCAACGGCTCGGTGCTGCGCCTGTACCCCGGCAACGGCACGTTCGCGCCCTCCTCCGTAGTGATCTACGACGGCGGAGGCTTCACCACGCCGTCGGTCTCCGAAGTCATCGTCGCGGACGTCGACGACGACGATCAGCTCGACGTCGTCTTCACGGACAGCAACGCGGGCAAGATCGGCATCCTCTTCGGCAACGGCGACCTGACCTTCACCGGTCCGTTCCTCTTCACGGGATCGGGCAAACGACTCGCGACCGGCGACTTCAACGGAGATGGCCGCCTCGACATCGTCGGCATCGGCACGAACACGGTCGAGCTCTTCACGCAGAACGCGGAAGGAGGCTTCGACCCGGCGTGGACCTACGTCGTATCGCTCGTCACCGATCTCGTCACGGGCGACTTCAACCAGAACGGCAAGCTCGACATCATCCTCACCGGCAACGGCGGGATCGCGTTCTTCGATGGGAAAGGCGACGGTACGTTCTGGTCGCCGACGATGACCGGTGACGGCGACACCGCGTACGCGATCCAGGCGATGGATCTCGACAACGACGGCGACCTCGATCTCGTCACCGCGGACGATGCAAGCGTCTCCGTCACCGTGTGGCGCTACGACACCGACACCGGTTGGACGAGAACGAAGTATCCGATCCTTCCTCCATCCGCCCTTGGCGCGCGCGCGAAAGGCCTCGTCCTCGCCGACTTCAACGGCGACGGCATCCTCGACATCGCGGCCTCCGGCAACAAAGCCGGGTACATCGCCGTGCTGACCGGCAACGGCGACGCGACGTTCGACGATCCGTCGTACACGTTCGTCGATCCCGAGGCGGGAGTGTTCGAGGCGACGGCGACGCTGCAGGTGCTCACCGCCGGCGACTTCGATGCCGACGGCCGCATCGACATCCTCGGCGAGCAGGCGCGCATCGGCGTGATGTCGTTCTTCCAGAACTTGTGCGGACTCGTGGACGTCGAGGCCGAGGCGCCACCGGTGGTCTCGGTCGGACAGATGCTGCAAGTGCAGGTCACGGTCGCGCAGGCCGCGGATGAAGCTCCCGTACCGACCGGTACGGTGACGCTGCGCAACGGCGCGACGGTGCTCGACTCCGAGACACTCGTCCGCGGCGCGGCGACGCTCGAAACGAGCTCGCTCCCCGCGGGCGACTACTCGCTCACCGTGAGCTACAGCGGCGACGCGAACTACGACACCGCCGTCAGCGATCCGATCCCGGTCACGGTGACGACGACGACCACGAGCACCGCGGTCACGAAGAACGTGACGCAGTCGGTGTGGGGACAGCCGGTGACGTTCACCGCGACGGTGACGTCGACCGACAACACAGGCGATCCGATCGAAGGCACGGTCGAGCTGTTCATCGACGGCGTGCTCGCGGGCAGCGGCGCGGCGCCGGCGTTCCAGTTCACGACGTCGACTCTGACCGTCGGCTCGCACTCCATCACCGCCCGTTACCTCGGCTCGGAGGACCAGCCGCCGAGCAGCATCAGCGCGCCGACGACGCACACGGTGACCAAGGCCACCTCGGACGTCACGCTTCTCAGCACGCCGTCGTACGCGGGCGGCACGGCGATCATCGAGGCGCGCATCAATCTCCCGTACATCGCCGACGCGACGGGAACGATCCAGCTCTTCGAAGGCAACACGCTCGTCGGCACGATCGACGCGGCGCTTCAACCGCGCATCTTCTCGCTCAACGGGCTGTCGATGGGCACGCACTACTTCCGCGCCGTCTACTCCGGCGACGCGAACGTGACCGGCGACGAGTCGCCGGTGTACGCGCACACGGTGCTGTTCCAGTCGAGCGGACTCGTGGCCAGCGGCGGCACGTCGTCGATCACGGTGGTGTGGGGTGACTTCCCGAACGGCGCGACGCAGGCGCGCTTGTACCGCGCGCCGGTGAACGGCAACTTCACACTCATCAACACGTTCAACGCGGGCACGTATACGTACACCGACCCGAACGTGAGCGCGGGCACGGTGTATCAATACGTGGTGGACTATGTAAACGGCAGCGGCGGATTGGTTGCGGAGACGAACGTCGACCTCGCGCAGCTCGTGACGTTCACGAATGACG
>DATELS010000715.1:0-8447 GCA_035276365.1 Thermoanaerobaculia bacterium | reverse complement strand
GGATTGCCGACGAAGCGATTCTTCAGCGCGCTCGCGCGACCCGCGGGCTGCAGATACTCGAACGGTCCGAATGCGAACGGGATGCGATACCCGAGCTCGAGCTCCGAGCCCTCGCGCTGCAGACCGGCCACGTTCTGTTTCGTGAACTGCGCGATCGCCGTCGCGTTTCCCCACTCCGCGTAGACGCGCGAGCCGTACTCCTCCTTGTTGTTGCCGTGAATCGGCAATCCACCGGGAGTATCGAACGGACCGTTCAGCAGATCGATGTCGCCGCCGTAGAACGTGCCGGTGAGCTTCTGCCGCTCGGCGAGATCGCGCTTGTAATGAAAGACGATCGCGTCGAAGCCGAGCGTCTGCGCCGCATTCTGCCAGCGGTAGCCGAGGGCTTCGCCGATCTGGAGATTGTTGGCGTCGAGAAAGAGTCCTTCCGTCTCCGCGTTGTAGAGGATCGGGAAGCCGGACTTGATCTTCGGATCGGGATTCGGCGGACGCCGATCCGATGTGCCGTTGTCGCCCGCGAGCGCGTTCGGATCGCGGAAGAAGAGCGGATTGCCGTTCGCCGCCTGCACGCGCCAGTACAAGCTGCGTCCGACCGTTCCACCGACGAGCACCTGCACATCTTCGAAGCGATTGAACGACGTCGCGGCGAGTCCGTAGCTTTCGAGCAGACGCGTCGGCTGCCGCTCCATCTTCGGGAACTTCCCCGCCTGCAGAAAGAAACTCGTGTGCTCGGGACGATCGAGAAACTCCGGCTTCTGCCCGAACCTCACCCACAGTTCATCCGCATCGATCTTCCGATCCTCGGACGTCGGATTGCGGCGATGCAGCGCCTGAAAGTGCACCTTCGCGCGCGCCGCGATCCAGTCGCCGTACTCCGCGTCGAACTGCACGTCCGCGACGTTGAGCTCGACGTGATGTCCGGGATCAGGCGTGGCTTCGAAGATCACGCTGTCGCCCGGCTCGGGAAAATCGGGACTCGGGAGGAACTTCAGCGGATGGCGCTCGTTGTCGCTCCAGCGATAGTCCGCGCGGATCTCGGTTTTATAGGAGAACGACCAGACGTTCGCGTTCTGCGCGGAAAGCGTCGTGCAGACGAAGAGCGAACCGAGGGCAATCAGCTTTTTGTACGGCATGCATCATTCTAGTCTGCTTTGCGGAGAAGCGTCCCCGGCCTTTCGACGTCCTGCCGCCGCTCGCGCCGCGCGACGAATGCTTCTTCGAACGCGACCTGCACGATCGCCGCGACGGGAATCGCCAGGATCGCGCCGATGACGCCGAGGAGCGAGGCGCCGATCATGAAGGCGACGAAGACGGTCAGCGGAGAGATCGCGACCTTCTTCGCCATCAGCCGCGGCACGATGAAGAGGTTCTCCGTCTTCTGCAGCACGAACGCAAACGCGAGCACGGACCAGAACTGCCAGCGCGAATAGAGGAGCGCGATCGCGAGCGCGGGAATCGCGCCGAGCGTCGGTCCGAGGACGGGGATCAATTCGCCGACGGCGGCGAGGATCGCGAGGGGCAGCGCGTACGGAATGCGCAGCAGCACGAAGCCGCAGAAGGACGCGACGCCGATGATGCCCGAGAGCAACAGTTGCGCGGAGAGCCAGCCGCTGAGGCGACCGGCGATGCGATTCAACGTCGCGCGACGATCGCCGCGCACGTCGGGCGGATAGATGAGGAGAAAGAGATTTCGCAGTCGCTCCGCGTCGACGAGCATGTACGCGACCATGAAGAGCACGGCCACGATCGACGCGATGACGGTGGCCGCGTTGCGCACGTACGCGAAGACTTGCGAGCGCGGAAGCGCGACGCCTTCGCGCAGCTCCTGACGAATCACGCCGACGGGGATGTAGCGCTCGAGCGGCTTCAGGATGTTGTCTTCGATGAGCGTGGGCAGCCGCGCGCCGAGCGCGTGCGTGTCGGTGATGAAGCGCGGCACGACGAGCAGGATGAGGAGCAGCACGCCGACGAGGAACGGCAGGTAGACGATCATCACCGCCGGCCCGCGCGCGAGCTTGCGATGAAAGTGAAAGCGCCAGCGCGCGCGGACGGCGTGCACGGCAGGCGCGATGCCGGCGGCGAGGACGGCGGCGATGAAGACGAGCAGGAGGACGTCACGCGCGAACCAGAGCAGCGCGGCGACGGCGATTGCGGCGATGGTGATCAAGACCTTGCGCGTGAAGAGCTCGAGCTCACCGCGAGGACGCTCGCGCGGAAAGTACGTCATGCCGGCCCCAGATAGCGGTCGATGGCCTGCTCGATGTGCCCGCGCGGCACGGCGCCGGTGACGCGTCCCGTCTCGACGCCGTCGCGGAAGAAGACGAGGAGCGGGATGCCTTGCACGCCGAACGCGGCGGAGGTGCGCGGGTTATCGTCGACGTTGAGCTTGCCGATGCGGATGTCGTCGCGCTCGGCGGCGAGCTCATCGAGGATGGGGGCGATCATCCGGCACGGTCCGCACCACGCGGCCCAGAAGTCGACGACGTAACGACCGCTGGCGATGGCGTTGCGGAAGTTGGCGTCGGTCAGGGTAATGGGATGACGCGCGTCGAGCGGCGCCTTGCACTTGCCGCACACGGCCTTCTGCCCGCTCCCGACCGCCGGAACGCGGTTCGCCTGCCCGCACGAGGGGCAGCGGATGACTTCCCCCGCCATGCATGGGATTGATTGCGGATGTGCTGCCAGTACTATCTCGCCAGATGCTGCGCACGGCCACCCGCGCCGACCTCCCCGCCCTGCGCGACCTGTTCGCGCGCGCGAACGACGCGCCATACGACCTCGCGCCCGTCATCGAGGAGAAGTGTTTCGGTGACGGCGTCGCCGGCTCCCCTACCGTCCGCATCTACGGCGATTTCCTCGGCGCCGCCGTGACGTGCGGACGCTACCTGCGCCTCATCGCCGTCGAGCGCAACGCGCGGAGACGCGGCATTGGATCCGCGCTTCTCAACGACTCGAACGCAAGAGTCATCGGAGCCGAGGCCGGCAACTACTTCACGCCGGGCGTGGTCACGAGCGACGACGCATCCCTCGCGTTCTTCCGCGCCCGCGGCTACGACGAAACGCAGCGCACGAACAACCTCGAAGTGGCGCTGGAAGCACACGAGATCGAGCGCGTCGCGCGCGCGACCCACAACGATCGCGACCGCCTCCTCACCTTCATCGAAAAAGAATTCGGCCGCATCTGGCGCTTCGAAGCGGCGCGCGCGTTCGAGCGCGACACGCCCACCGCATTCTTCGCGACACACGACCAGCAACTCGCCGGCTTCGCCGTCCACGACGCCAACAACCGCGGCCTCGGCACCTTCGGTCCGACCGGCGTCGTCTCCGCGATGCGCGGTCGCGGCTTCGGCTGCGCGCTCCTCCGCGCGTCGCTCCACGATCTCCACACCCTCGGCTACACGCGCGCGATCATTCCGTGGACCGACGCGCTCGACTTCTACCGCAAATGCTGCGGCGCCGCGCCGGTTCACCAATTCGTCACGCTGGCGAAGCTGACCCGGTAAGCGTTGAGTAAGCAGACGCGCGCACACTGGCGCGTATGAAACGCCTCACGCTCGCACTCGCGCTTCTCCTGACCTCGTCCGCGTTTGGCGGCGAGATCCTCATCCCGGCCGTCTTCCGCGGACCCGGCGCGCAGAACACGCTGTGGCGGACCGAGGTCGTCGTGTCGAACATCACGGCGAGCGTGCACGCGCAGCCCGTGCCCATCACCATCACGCTGCATCGCGACAACGGCGAGACGCTCAACGTCAGCATGCCGCTCTCGCCGATGGAAGTCCTCGACATCCCCGACGCCGTGCACGACTGGTTCAGCGTCGAGAATGGCGGCGGCATCGTGCGCGTCACGTGGTCGGACGACAACGCGCGCATCTCCGCGCGCGCCCGCATCTACAACGCGGGCGAGCATGGCGAGTACGGCCAGACCGTCGCGGGCGTCGACACGCGCAAGCTCGTCACCGATCACTTCCTCACCGGCTT
This sequence comes from Thermoanaerobaculia bacterium, assembly GCA_035276365.1. Classification (GTDB taxonomy): domain Bacteria; phylum Acidobacteriota; class Thermoanaerobaculia; order Gp7-AA8; family Gp7-AA8; genus QHVT01. The sequence goes on along the minus strand of DATELS010000715.1, from coordinate 4,469 downwards.
GACGGGCATCGGCGGCAACCGCACGAACGTCGGCATCTCCAATCCGTCGACGACGCCGGCGCTCGTCTGGATCGAGCTGTTCGACACCGCTGGCCTCTCGCGCGGCGCGTTCGCGACGTCCGTCGACGCGCGCTCGTATCGCCAGTTCAACGACATCTTCAGCTACTTCGGGACGGGACCGCTGAACGCGGCGATGGTGCGCGTGTCTGCCTCGAACGTCGCCGTGCTCGCGTACGCGTCCATCGTCCGCAACGATACCGGCGACGCGTCCTTCGTGACCTCGGAGTAGAGCGTGCGATAGACTCGCGCGCGGTGCGATCGAAGTCGAAAAAGAAAGCCGAGAAACCGCCGCTCCGCAAGGGAAAACGGCGCCAGCACTTCCTCCCGCTCGCGATTGGACGCAGCGGCGGCGTCATCCTCGCCGGGCTCGCGTTCTGGTTCTTCACCGAGCAGGCCGACGAAGTCGTCGAAGGCGATGCCGATAAGTACGACATGATGGTCATGGAGGCGGTGCATCGCATCGACAATCCGGCCACCACGCGCGTGCTGCACGCCGTCACGCAGCTCGGCTCGCACGCCGCCATCGGCACCGCCGCGGGACTCACTGCATTGATGATGATGCGCCGCGGACGCAAGCACGACGCGTGGACGCTCGTCGTCTCCACCGGCGGCGCGATGGCGATCAACACCATCCTCAAGAACATCTTCCGCCGCCGCCGTCCGATCGAGATGGCGCGTCGCATCAAGCTCCCCGCGTCGCACAGCTTCCCGAGCGGGCACTCGCTCCTCTCCGCGGCGACGTATCCCATCGTCACCCATCACCTCGTCGAGCGCGCGAATCTGCCGGTGCAGGCCGTCGCGCACACGCTCGCGGGCATGATCATCCTCAGCGTCGGGTTTTCCCGTGTGTACTTCGGCGTCCACTTCCCGTCCGACGTGCTCGGCGGGTTCGCCGCCGGATTCGGCTGGCTCGGCCTGACGTCGCTCTCGCACACCGCCGTCGAGGCGGACAAAGAAACCTAGGAACTGCAAGACATGTCATCGTTCGGCGCAAACATCGCCTTCATCGAAGAGCTGTACGAGAAGTATCAAAGCGATCCGCAATCGGTCAGCGCGAGCTGGCGCGAGTTCTTCCAGGACTACGACCCGCAACTCGAGGAAGAAGACTCGGAAGAGCAGATCGAGCAGCGCGTCGCAAGTGTTGGAACGGCCGCCCTCGGCCGTCCGCCCGTGACTGCTCCGACCGCAACGCCGCAGCCGACGGCCGAGGCGGCCGTCGCTACACCGGCGCCGAAGCCCACGCTCGTTCCCCAACCCGGCGGCAAGCCCGTGCCGCTGCGCGGCGCGGCGTCGAAGATCGTCGCGAACATGGAGCTCTCGCTCGCGGTCCCGACCGCGACCTCCGTGCGCAACATCCCCGTCAAAGTCCTCGAGGAGAACCGCCGCGTCATCAACAACCATCTGACGCTCACCGGCCAGTCGAAAGCCTCGTTCACGCACATCATCGCGTGGGCGCTCATCCGCGCGATGAAAGACCATCCGCGCATGAACGCCGCGTTCGCGATGCAGGACGGCACTCCCGTCCGCATCGACCGCGAAGACGTCAACCTCGGCATCGCCATCGATCTCGAGCGCAAGGACGGCTCGCGCTCGCTGCTCGTCCCGAACATCAAGCGCGCGAACGCCATGGACTTCGCGCAATTTCTCAAGGCATACAACGACGTCGTGCGCAAGGCGCGCAACAACACGCTCGAAGTCGCGGACTTCGAAGGCACGACGCTCTCGCTCACGAATCCCGGCACCATCGGCACCGTCGCCTCGGTCCCGCGACTCATGCCCAACCAGGGCACGATCATCGCCACGGGACAGATCGACTACGCCGCCGAATACTCTGCGAGCGATCCGTCCGTCCTCGCCGACCTCGGGATATCGAAGGTGATGACGATGACGTCGACGTACGACCATCGCATCATTCAAGGAGCGGAGTCGGGCGCGTATCTCGCGCGTGTGCACGAGCTCCTCCTGGGCGCCGACGCGTTTTACGACGACATCTATCGCGACCTGCGCATCCCGTACGAGCCGGTGCGCTGGGCGAAAGACCGCCACCGCCTCCACCTCGGCACCACCGACACGGACGACATCGTCGCGCGCGAGGCCGCTGCGCTGCAGATGATCAACGCGTACCGCGTGCGCGGACATCTCCTCGCCGATCTCGATCCGCTCGAGTACAAAGTCGGACGCCACCCCGAGCTCGATCCGCAGTTCTACGGCTTCACGCTGTGGGACCTCGATCGCGAGTTCGTGTGCGGAGGTCTCTGCGGCAAGCAGACCGCGAAGCTGCGCGACATCCTCGACACGCTGCGCGAGACGTACTGCGGCAAGATCGGTCCCGAGTACATGCACATTCAGGAGACGGTGCAGAAACGCTGGCTCCAGGACCGGATGGAGCCGACGCGCAACAAGCAGGCGCTCGACGGCGCGACGAAGCGCCGCATCCTGATGAAGCTCAATGATTCCGAGGCGTTCGAGAAGTTTCTGCACACGAAGTACGTCGGGCACAAACGCTTCTCGATGGAAGGCGCGGAGTCGACGATCCCGATGCTCGACTATCTCTTCAGCGAAGCCGCATCGGACGGCGTCGTCGAAGGCGTGATCGGCATGGCGCATCGCGGACGCCTCAACGTGCTCGCGAACACGCTCGGCAAATCGTACGAACAGATCTTCCGCGAGTTCGAAGGCGACATCGATCCGAACTCCCGCGAAGGCTCCGGCGACGTGAAGTACCACCTCGGCGCCGACGGTGTGCATCAAACGCCAGCCGGCTCGTTCATGCGGCTCACGCTCGCGTCGAATCCGTCGCACCTCGAGGCGGTCGATCCGATCGTCGAAGGCATGGTGCGCGCGAAGCAGAAACTCATCGGCGACAAGAACCGCGCGCTCGTGTTGCCCGTGCTGCTGCACGGCGACGCGGCGTTCGCGGGACAAGGCGTCGTCGCGGAGACGCTGAACCTCTCGCAACTGCAGGGCTATCGCACCGGCGGGACGGTGCATCTCGTCATCAACAATCAGATCGGCTTCACGACCGGTCCCGAGTCGGCGCGCTCATCGACGTACGCGACCGACGTCGCAAAGATGGTGCAGGCGCCGATCTTCCACGTGAACGGCGATGATCCCGAGGCGTGCATTCGCGCGATGAAGCTCGCGTACGACTTCCGCCAGCAGTTCCACAAGGACGTCGTCGTCGATCTGGTTTGCTATCGCCGCCACGGCCACAACGAAGGCGACGAGCCTTCGCTCACGCAGCCGAAGATGTACAAGCTGATCAAAGAGCATCGCTCGGTGAGGAAGATCTACACCGAGCAACTGCTGCGCAAAGGCGACATCTCGCCCGAGGAAGCGGAGCAGTGGCTGGATCAGTTCCAGAAGCGGCTGCAGGACGCGTTCGATCGCACGAAGGAGCAGGAGGCGCCGCCGTCTCAGCGCGATCCGCTGTACACGGACGAGGAGATCACGGGGTATCAGACGGAGCCTTCGCCCGATACTTCGATTTCGAATGAAGTGCTCGATCAGGTGCGCGGCGCGCTGACGAATGTGCCCGAGGGATTCACGCCGCATCCGAAGCTGAAGCCGGTGCTCGCGAAGCGCAAGGCGATGGCCGAGGGAACGGATCCGATGGACTGGGGCACCGCGGAGCAACTCGCGTTCGGCTCGCTGCTCGTCGACGGATTCCGCGTGCGACTCTCCGGACAGGACAGCGGACGCGGGACGTTCTCGCATCGTCACGCCGTCATTCATGACTACGTGACGGGAGAGCCGTACGTGACGCTAAACGCGCTCGCGAAGACGGCGCAGTCGCCGGTTGCGGATCCGGTGGTCGTCGACAACGCGCTGACGCAGGAGACGAGCGAGCCGGTCGCGGAAGTCGACTTCCAGGTCTACGACTCCCTCCTCTCCGAATACGGCGTCCTCGGATTCGAGTACGGCTACGCGGTCGCGGATCCCGGCGCGCTCGTCGCGTGGGAGGCGCAGTTTGGCGACTTCATGAACGGCGCGCAAATTGTCATCGATCAGTTCATCTCGAGCGCCGAGGAGAAGTGGGGACAGCACAGCGGCCTGGTGATGCTGCTGCCGCACGGATACGAGGGACAGGGGCCGGAGCATTCGTCCGCGCGCCTGGAGCGATTCCTCACGCTGTGCGCGGAAGGCAACATGCAGGTGATCTCCCCGACGACGCCCGCGCAGTACTTCCACGCGCTGCGCCGGCAGATGCGGAACAATCCGCGCAAGCCGCTGATCGTGATGACGCCGAAGTCGCTGCTGCGCCATCCGCAGGCGACGTCGCCGATCGAGGAGCTCACCACCGGCCGCTTCGAGCCGGTGCTGCGCGATACGAAGATCACCGGCGGCGACGTGAAGCGCATCGTGTTCACGACCGGCAAGGTCTACTACGACTTGAAAGCAGCTCGCGA
>DATELS010000714.1:0-5974 GCA_035276365.1 Thermoanaerobaculia bacterium | reverse complement strand
CGCTGACGTCGAGGTCCGCGGAGTTCGCGTTGACGTTGACCATCCAACTGCCGCTGTTGTTCGCGTTGTTCGGATCGGTCGACGAGCTGCTTACCGTCGCGATGTTCGTGATCGGGCCCGTGCTCGTCGGCGCGTTCGCGTTGATCGTGATCGGCGTCGAGTTTCCGGTCGCGAGCGCGGTGGCGAGCGCGCACGTCACGGTGTCGCCGACGACGGTGCACGTCCAGCCGGTGCCGCTCGCGCTGATGCCGGTGTGGCCGGCGGGGAGCGTGTCGGTGACGGTGACCGACGTCGCGGAGTCGGCGCTGGCGTTGTTGACGACGATCGTGTACGAGATCGCCCCGCCGCTGACGACGCTGGCCGGTCCGGTCTTCGTCACCGAGAGATCGGCCGTGCTGCTGACGGTGAGCAGGAGGCCGCTGCCGTCGTACGCATCGCTCCACGTGTGGCCGCCGGTGAGGGCGGGGTAGGTGTAGGGGTGCGTGAAGTCGCCGGTGTGCGTGCCGCCGAGGATGTTGATGACGCGGAAGGCATCGCCGCCGAGCGGCTGATAGAGCCCCTGCAGCGCGATCTGCAGCGTGCCGGCGAACGACGGCGTCGGACCGCCGAGGATCGACAGCTGTCCGTGCTGCGTGCCGGGGTTCACTCCGCTGAGGAGGAACTTGAGTGTGCCGCTCGGCTGCGAGAAGCCGCCGCTCACGAGGATGATGCCGTTCTGGATGTCGAGCGTGCCGCCATTGTTCGTCAGCGCGACGTTGCTGAAGTTCGTCGTGCTCGTGCCGAAGCTCTTCGTGAGCAGGCCGGTGTTGACGAACGCGCCCGCGGAGCCGCCGTTTGCGAACACTAGGTCCGCGGTGATGGCGAAGTCGCCCGCGTTGGAGATGTTGCCGCCGTTCTGGAGCTGGATCATGCCGTTGCCGGCGATGGTGGCGGTGGCGCTCGCGAGCACGCTGAGCGTGGCGTTGTCGAGCGTCTTCTGCGCCGTGCCGCCGATCGTGAGCGTGGACGACGCGGGGATCTGCGTCGTCACGGCGCCGGTCATGATGCCGCCCGTCCAACTGCCCGTGTTGTTGATGACCAGCGAGCCGCCGCCGTTCAACGTGCCCGCGTCCTGCGCGTAGTTCGAGACGCTCGCGGACGAGGAGGTGACGGTGAAGATGCCGCCGCTCGTGAGGTGCAGCGAGCCCGCGCCGGTGAGGCTCGAGCCGCTGCCGAACGTGTACGTATCGGAGTTGATCGTGAACTCGGTGCTCGCCGCGGTTTGGAACGTGCCCGTGTTCGTGCCCGAGGCGAGATCGATCGTGCCCATTTGCAGATCGACTGTGCCCGCGTTGTTGAACGCGGTGTTGTTGATCGTCAGCGGTCCGCTGTTCGTCGTCTTCTTGAAGAGATTATTGTTCGTGAACGCGCCGCCGCCACCGGCATTGCCGATGGTCATATTCGTCTGCACGTCCCACGTGCCGGCGTTCGTGACGCTGCCGCCTGTCGACAAATCCAACGATCCCACGCCGGTGACGTTCACGTTTGCGTTCGTCTGAATCGTGAGCAGCCGCGCGAGCGACTTACTCGTTGCGGTGGCGAGGCTGAGTGTCGACGACGCCGGACCCTGCGTCGAGCCGGAGCCGCTCATCGTGCCGCCGTTCCAGAGGAAGTTCGTGTAGGTGAGGACGCCCGCGCCGTTCACGGTGCCGGGCGCGTCGAGGACGAGGTTCGCGATCGAGACGTTGCCGTCGACCGTGAGCGTGCCGCCCGAATGCACCTTCAGGATGCCGGCGCCGGTGACGCTCGTGCCGGCGTTGAACGTCGCGGTGTCGCTGTTGATGTCGAGGCCGCACGTGTTGCCGATCTGAATCGGACCGGCGGACGTGAGCGTGGCCACGTCGAGGATGCCGGCCTGCACGTCGAGCGTGCCGTTGTTCGTGAGCGCGGTGTTGGCGATCGTCGCGGTGCTCGCGCCCGTCGACTTGCGGAAGAACGCGCCGGCGTTGTTCAGGATGCCGCCGCCTCCGCCGCCGTTCGTGATGCCGGCGGTCGACGTCATGTCGAACGTGCCGGAGTTGTCAATGTTGCCGCCGGTCTGCAGCGACAGGACTCCGCTGCCGCCAAGCGTCACCGTTCCCGTGTTGCCGATCGTGAGCGCACCGCCGGAGAGGATCTTCGTCGAAGCGCCGCTGAGGTTCACCTGCGCGCTCGATCCGACCTGCAGCGAGCTGCCCAACTGCAGCGTGCCGCCGGTCCAGTCGTAGATGCCGCTCGCGCCGGTGTTGAGCGTGCCGGCGGTGCTGACGGTGCCGCTGTCGAGCTTGAGGAACGGCATCGTGAGATTCGTCGCGCCGATGCTCAGCGTGCCGCCGTTGACGCGCACCGCGCCGGAGCCGCTGATCGTCGTCGCGCCGTTGAAGTTGTACGTGTCGGAGTTGATCAGCAGTTGCGCGCCCGACGTGATGTCGATCGCCGCGGTGGACGTGCCGTCCGCGAGATCGAGGATGCCGGTCTGAATCTGCACCTGACCGCCGCTGTGGGTGAACGTGACGTTCGCGATCTGCGTCGTGCCGCCCGTCGTCGACTTGCGGAACGTGCCGGTGTTCGTGAAGCCGCCGTCGCCGCCGCCGTCGCTGAGGAGGCTGTCCGTCTTCACTTCGAACGTGCCGCCGTTCGCGATCGAGCCGCCGCTCGCGAGCGAGAGATCGCCGCCGGTCCAGTTGACGGTGCCGCCAACCGCGATCGTCGCCGCCCGCTGTGAAAGCGTGTGCGTCACGGCGCCTGCGATGTTCAACGTGCCGCCGGAGTTGATGTTGAGCGCGCCGGTGCCGCCGATCAGGCCCGTGTTCCAGTTGAGAATGCCGGTGACGTCGAGCGCGCCCGCGCCGTTGATGCCGAGGCCGTTCACGTTGATGCGGCCGTTGCCGTCGATCGTGCTCGCGGTGCTGAAGTCGACGCTCGCGCCGGTCGTGATGTCGAGTGTCTGCGTGCCCGAGACCGCGCCGACGTGCAGCTCGGCGACGGACGCCGCGCTGTTGACACTCACCGTGTACGTGCCGCTGAGATCGATGTACGCCTTGTCCGCGGACGTCGGGACGACGGGCGGGCTCCAGTTGCCCGCCGTCTCCCACGCGCCGCCGGCCGGATTGTTCCAGTGCATCTCGCCGGTGAGGATCGTCGCGGGCGAGAGCTCGGACGAGCCTTCGCTCGGCGTCGAGCACGTGTCGCTGTACGCGGTCGCGGTGACGGCGACGCGGTCCCCCACGGTCGTCGTGCCGAGCGGCACACTGAACGCGAGGTTGCTGAGAACAGGACCCGTGACGCAAAGCGAGCTGCCGAGGTGCGCGAGCGCCGGGCGGTTGGCGGTGGCATCGGTGCGGTAGACGTCGATGAGGAAATTGTTCGCGTTGAGACCGGAAGACGAGTTGAGCGAAACCGTGAGATCGAGGTTGACGCCGTTGATCGTCGCGCTGTTGATCGTCGGATAGTTTTGATAGTTGTTCGGACCGCTGTCGGAGTCCGTGGCGTCGTTCACCGTCGCGCCGTTCTCGCCGAGGTCGATCGCGTACGCGCCGTTCGAATACACCTTGTTGTTGCGAAGGACGTTGCCGAGTCCCGCCGACGTGTGCAGGCTGATGCCGCGATCCGTGTTGTGCGCGATCACGTTCGCGGTCGTGTCGCCAATCGTGTTGCTCGACGCGGCGCTGTCGAGGCGCACGCCCGAGCCGCCGTTGCCCATGGCGGTCGTGCCGTCGGGCGCGATGCCGATCAGGTTGTTGTCGACGGAGTTCGCGTCGCCGGCGATGTTGATGCCGTGCGAGCTGTTGCCGCTGATCACGTTCTGGCCGGTGGCGTCGCCCACCATGGTGAAGTTTCCGGAGATGTAGACGCCGGTGCTGTTCGGCAGCGCGGTCATCGTGTTGCCCGCGGGTCCGATGAAGTTCGAGTAGAGATCGACGCCGTTGCCGTAGATGTCGACGCCGTTGCCCGGCGCGTTGCCGCTGATCACGTTGCCGATGCCGGACGTGCCGATGGAGACGCTGGACGAACTGGAGTCGACTTTGACGCCGGTGCCGTTGGCGCGCGCGGCGGAGAGCGCGGCGTTCGTACCGATGTAGTTGCCGATGACGGAGATCGTGTTGGACGTCCCCTGCACGATGACGCCGTAGTTCTGGTTGGAGCCGATGACGTTCCGATCCGCCGCCGCCGATCCGCCCACACTCGCCTCGGTCGACGAATCGAACATGACGCCGTATCCGTTCGGCGCGGCGACGGTGCCCGACGCATCGAGTCCGACGACGCAGCCGGAGAGGCGCGACCCGGAGTTATCGCCGCTGAACTTCACGCCGACGCCGCTGCCGCCGTTGAGGAAGTTCTTGATCGCCAGGCCCTTGATGTTGACGAACGTCTCCGCGATGTCGAGGCCGGCCGGAACGCCTGCCGAGCCGTCGAGCGAAACCGTGATCACCGCGTTCGACGGCTGGCCGAACGCGTTCGTGTTCGCCGATGCGCCGGGCGCGGAGTAGCCGTCGATGGTGAGATTCGACGTCGTGATCGACGGGAGCGTCGTGAGGACGTTGATCGTGCCCGCGACGTTGAAGTTGATCGTGCAGGTGGTCGCGCAGCCGCCGCCGTTCACGGTGGTGATCGCGTCGCGCAGCGAGCCCGCGCCGCTGTCGTTGAGGTTCGTGACGGTGAGCGTCGACGGCAGCGTGCCCACGGTGAACGGTGCGCTGATGCCGTCGTCGAGCGTTTCGCCGGCCGAGGCGGTCGCTTTCAACTTCACGTTCGACTCGGCCGTGTCGTACTGGAGGCCGCTGATCGCGGCCGTGCTCGAGCCGGCATTGATCGTACTGCTCGCGGTCATGAGCGAGCCGGTGCCGTTGTAGAGAAGGATGTCGATCGTCGTCGCGGTCGTTACGTTGGCGGCGGTGCCGTCATCGTGGCGCGTCTCGACGTTCACGGAGAACGGCGTGTTCGTGTTCGGATTCACGCCGCCATTGACGCTCGTGATCGCGACCTGGCCCGCGTATCCGATGCTGCCGCGCTGGCCGATCACGTAGTCGCCGAGGAAAAGAGTGAGGCTCGTGAGCGTGGCCGAGTTGACCGACTCCGCGACGTTGTCGCCTTCATCCGTCCAACTCGCGCCGTCGTAATGCGCGATGTGGTACTTCGTCTCGTCGCCGAAGACGACGTCGCTCTGGTTGTAATTGAAGGTGGCGCTGTCGAGCGCCGTGACGGTCGAGGGACTCGCGATCGTCCAGTAGCGCGAGAGCACGTTCGTTCCTGTGCGGTTGGGATGCAGTCCTTCGGCAGCTTCGATCGTGAGCGTGCCCGCACCCGCGGCGTCGACGTCGACCGGGAGATAGGCCGCGCTCGTGCCGACGTGGAACGTGCGTGATGGGGTCCCATTCATGCCCATCGTCAGCGGTCCGATGAAGTGTCCCGACGTGCGCGTGACGGTCGCGAGGACGTCGATGAAGAACGAGTTGCCGATGATGACGTTGCCGCCGCCGAGAGTGAGGAAGCCGTTGACGGTCGTCGGTCCGGTGAACGTGGTGTCGCCGGACACTTTGTTGAAGTTGAGGTTGTAGAAGGTGAGGCCGGGGAGGCTCTGCGCGGTCGCGCCGTCGATCACGACGGTGCTGCCCGTTTGCGCGGTGAGGCCGACGGCGCCGGTCCAATTGCCGCGCAGATTCAACGTCGCGCCGACGCCGCTGCTCAACTGAATCGTGCCGGTGCCGGCGATGTTGCCGTCGACGTCGACGATGTCGTTGTCGAAGTTCGCGGTGACGTTCGAGCCGATGTTGAATTCCTCGAGGACGGTGAGGAAGGTCTGGTTGATGAAGTTGCGGACGACGCTGCCGCCGAGGGTGGTGAGGAAGAGGCGCTTGTAGTCCAAGCTCGTGTCGATGGTCTGCGGCTGGCCGGACTGATACACGACGGCGCTGCCGTACGCGAGCGAGATGTTGGCGCCGCTGACGGGATACGG
>DATELS010000713.1:0-4384 GCA_035276365.1 Thermoanaerobaculia bacterium | reverse complement strand
GGACGGCCGAGGCGGCCGTCCCTACACTTCGTCCAGCGCTTCCAGCGCGCCGAGGATGTTCTCGATCCGGTCGCGGATCTCGGTGCGCTCGCGGAGCAGGCGCTCCTGATCCTCGTCGCGCGCTTCCAGCTCTTCCACGCGCTGCTTGAGTTGATCGCGTTCGCGGCGGAGCTCCTGGATCGTGGCCACGGCTTTTTCGACGCGGTCGGAGAGGCGGCCGAGGATCTCGGCTTCGTCGGTGCCGGAAAGGGCCATCTGGTCGTTGTCTCTGGTCTTCTTCATGGGACGCGGATTGTACTCAGAAGCGCACGCGTCCGAGCACGTTCTGCGCGGCGTCGTGCGGATTGTTTTTCTTGCGCAGCACGTCCTCGAGCAGCGACTCGTACTCCTCGCGCGGAATCGTCCCGCCGATGAGGCGGTCCATGAACCCTTCCTTGAGTTGCGTCTCGATGCGGATGCGCACGCGGTCGCGGTTGCGGCGATCGAGCTCGCCCGATGCGGAGAGATAGTCGAAGTGCTTCGTGATCGCGGCGTCGAGATCTTCGATGCCCTGATTCTTCGACGCCACCGTCTTCACGATCGGCGGAATCCAGTCGCCGTGCTCCTCGACCAGCGACATCATCATCGTCACTTCCGTGACCGTCTTGTCCGCGCCCGGTCGATCGGCTTTGTTGACGACGAAGATGTCGCCGATCTCCATGATCCCGGCCTTGATCGCCTGAATGTCGTCGCCCATTCCGGGGACGAGCACGACGAGGTTCGTCTGCACCGTGCGCACGACTTCCACTTCGTCCTGACCGACGCCCACCGTCTCCACGAGCACGACGTCGAAGCCGGCGGCATCGAGAATGTCCACGGCGTCGTTCGTCGCCTTCGCGAGTCCGCCGAGAAAGCCGCGCGTCGCCATCGAGCGGATGAAGACGTTGCGATCCGTGTACAGCTCCGCCATGCGGATGCGGTCGCCGAGGATCGCGCCGCCGGTGAAGGGAGACGTCGGATCGACGGCGATGATGCCCACGCGCTTTCCCTGCGCCCGATAGTGCTTCGCCATCGACGCCACGAGCGTCGACTTGCCCGCGCCCGGCGAGCCGGTGATGCCGAGGATGCGGGCGCGGCCGGTGTTCGGATAGAGCTCGGCCAGCAGCGGAACGGCGCGCGGATCGTTCGACTCGACGAGAGAGATCGCCTGCGCGAGCTCGCGCGTGGTCAGCGTCGCCGTCACTGCCCCGCCAGCAGGTTCCGCGCGATGACCATCCGCTGGATCTCCGACGTCCCCTCGCCGATCGTGCACAGTTTCACGTCGCGGTAATACTTCTCCGCGGGGAACTCTTTGATGAAGCCGTAGCCGCCGAAGATCTGCACGCCCTTCTCCGTCGCGCGCACCGCGACTTCCGACGCGTACAGCTTCGCCATCGCCGAGAACTGCGTCACGCGCTGGCCGGAGTCTTTGATCGTCGCGGCGCGATGACAGAGCAAGCGCGAGGCGTCGATCTCCGTCGCCATGTCGGCGAGCATGAACTGGATCGCCTGAAAGTCGGAGATCGGCTTGCCGAACGCCTGCCGCTGCTTCGCGTAGTCGCGCGCCGCCTCGTACGCGCCGCGCGCGATGCCCACCGCGAGCGCGCCGATGGAGATGCGTCCGCCGTCGAGCACTTTCATCGAGTCGATGAAGCCGTAGCCGAGCTGGCCGAGGCGGTTGGAGTCGGGGACGCGGCAGTCTTCGAGCACGAGCTCCGCCGTGTCGGAGACGCGCATGCCGAGCTTGTTCTCCTTCTTGCCCGGACGGATGCCGTCGCGATCCATCTCGATCGCGAATGCGGTGATGCCGTGCTTCTGATCGCTGCGATCGGTGACCGCGAGGACGACCGCGATGTTGGCGTAGGTCGCGTTGGTGATGAAGTTCTTCGTGCCGTTGATCACCCACTCGTCGCCGTCTTTGACCGCGACCGTGCGCATGCCCGAGGCGTCGCTACCGGAGCCGGGCTCGGTGAGACCCCAGGCGCCGATCCACTCGCCCGACGTCAGCTTCGGCAGCCACTGTTTCTTCTGCTCTTCGCTGCCCGCGAGGTAGATGTGGCCGGTGCACAAGGAATTGTGCGCCGCCACGCTGAGCGCGAAGCCGCTGTCGACGACGCCGAGCTCCTCGATGACGTTGACGTAGTCGACGTACGACAATCCCGCGCCGCCGTACTCCTCGGGGATCGTGACGCCGAGCATGCCCAGCTCGCCCGCGCGCTTGAACGTGTCGACGGGAAAGTGCTGCGCCTCATCCCACTCCGCGAGGTGCGGCTTGATCTCGCTGACCGCGAAGTCGCGCACCATCTGCTGGATCTGCAACTGCTCTTCGGAAAGACCGAAATCCATTCGAATGACTCCCTGAGTTGTCCGCCTGGTGAGGCGGCGCGCGATCTTATCTCACGACGGCACGCCCCAGTCGTTACACAAACGTTGCCGCCTCGGCCGTTAGAATGCGGGCATCTATGAAGGTCCTCCGCCTGTCGTTCCTCGCCCTCATTCTGCCGACGCTTGCCTTTGCGAAAACTCCGCTGCCGGTGAAGCCCGCCGGCTTCAACGCGGAGTTCGTCGCGAACCTCGATGAAGTGCAGGAGAAGATCATCACGCTGGCCGAGGCGACGCCGCAGGAGGCGTTTGCGTGGAGACCGGCGTCGGGCGTGCGCTCGATCAGCGAGGTGTACATGCACATCGCCGGCGGCAACTACTTTCTGGCGACGTTCGTCGGCGTGAAGCCGCCGAAGATGGCGGACGATCTCGAGAAGACGGTGACGAAGAAGGCGGACGTGATCGCGGAGCTCAAGCGCTCGTTCGAACATCTGCGCAAAGCCGCCCTATCGGCGAAGGATCTCGAGCATCCCGTGAAGATGTTCGGCAACCAGACGACCTACCGCGGCGTGCTGATGACGATGCTCAGCCACCTGCACGAGCATCTGGGACAGTCGATTGCGTACGCGCGGATGAACGGGGTGGTCCCGCCGTGGTCGCGGTGAGCGCGGCGAGACGTTGCTCGATCCTGCGCGCCTCACAGTTGCGGATGCCGTGACGAACATTCATATCGCGCGCCGCGGTGAGCGCCTCGCGCGTCTTGACGACATCCCCTTCAGCCTCGCGCAACTCTGCAACGACAGAGAGAACGGCGGGCAAATACAGCTCGAAGTGCGGCTCGGACGCGGTCTTTTGTGCGGCGTCGAGAATGATTGAGGCATCGGAGAGTCGTCGCGTCCCGATGGCAGTTCGCGCTTCCTCCATCGCGACGGCGAGCAGCCCGGCCGCGTTCACATCCTGGAGTTTCTGACGCGCGAGAAGCGACTCGCGCACGGCCTCGTCGAACTGACCCTGGCGATTCGCGGCCGTCGCGATGTAGACATGCGCCCAACCTTCCGCTTCGGGCGACTCGACGAGGTGACAAAGGCCGAGCGTCTCCTGAGCCTTCTGCCGCGCTTCGACGAACTTGCCGTCTTCGAGCAGCGCGCTCGATTCGTTTCCGACGGCGAAGGCCGCGAGCGCGTAATTCTTCACGACCTTCGCGGCATTCGCGCATTCGCCATAGGCGGACAACGCATCGGCGAGCTCGCACTTGTCCTGCCGCGCGGTTCCGATGTTCAGGAGCGCTCCCGCCTCGCCGGTCGGGTCGCTCGTTTCGCGGAAGAGTGCAATCGCCTCGCGCAGCGACCGGATGCCGTCATCCGTCGCACCCGAGTCGAGCTTCATGACGCCGAGGACGTTCATGACCGCGGCCTGGCTCGGCTTGTCATTTTCCGCGGCGAAGCGCGTATGAGCCGATTTCAACCACGTCTCGGCCTGCTTCGCATTGCCGCCGCGATACTCGAACACACCCAATGCGTACTCCGTGGCTCCGATCCCCAACGCGTTCTTTGCGTCGCTGAATCGTTTGAAAGCGTCTTCAAGGCGCAAACGCGCCTCCTCGCGTTTCCCCAACTCGGTGAGGCCGATGGCCAGTTGCAGCAACGCGTTCGCGTGGAGCACACCGTCGAACGGTTGGATCTCGATCGCGCGTCGCGCGGCATTCACTGATTTCTCGGACTCGGAGCTGTAGCGCAGCGCCAGCGCGAGATTCGTCAGTGCGGACTTGGTGGCAAGGCTATCCACGGAATGCTGATACGCCGTGGCAGCGGCGGCATATTCTTTCTTGCGCAGAAGGTCGTCCCCGATCCGGAAGAAGTGACGTGCCTCGCTCGCGTTTCGGACGGTCGTATTCACGATCTCCGAGTCGATCGCGTCGAGCGTGGCTTTTGCGCTGATCTGCGCGGTGGGTCCAACCGTGCGCTCGATCTGTTGATGACGCCAAAAATCGGTAATCGCCAACACTCCGCAAACAACCGCGCACAGCACCGCGCCGGCAGCGACG
>DATELS010000712.1:0-2332 GCA_035276365.1 Thermoanaerobaculia bacterium | reverse complement strand
CGGCGTCTCGCTCTCCGGCGGCTCGAGTCTCGTCCTCTTCCGCAGCTCGAAGAAGCAGGACGCGGCGTGGAAGCTCATCGAGTTCCTCTCGCGTCCCGAGATCCAGATCCGCTTCTATGAGTTGAGCGGCGATCTGCCCGCGCGGCGCAGCGGCTGGCGTGTCAACGCGCTCGCCACCGACCCGAAGATCGCCGCGTTTCGCACGCAGCTCGATCGCACGGTCGCGCTTCCGCGCTTGCCCGAGTGGGAGAACATCGCCAACTCCGTCGCCGAGACCGGCCAGCTCGCGACACGCGGCGAGTTCGGGGCGGCCGAGGCGGGGAGGCGGCTCGATCAGAAAGTGAACGGCATGCTCGAGAAGCGCCGCTGGGTGCTCCGCGGGAGCTCGCGATGAAACCGCAGGCGCGCGCCGCGCTGCTCCTCCTCGCGCCGGCGATGACCTGCATCACTCTCTTCTACCTGTTGCCCGTTCTCGGCGCGGCCGTGCTCAGCGTCACCGACTTCGACCTCTACTCGATCGGCGACGCGTCGAACACGCGCTTCATCGGCGCGGCCAACTACGCCAAGCTGCTGCAAAGCCCTCTCTTCTGGCGAGCCCTGTTCAACACCTTGTACTTCACGTTCGTGAGCGTGCCTCTGACGGTGATCGTCGCCCTCGCCGCGGCGCTGCTCCTCAACGCGCGGCTGGCGCGCTTCAAGGCCTTCTTCCGCACGATCTACTTCGCGCCGGTCGTCACGACGATCGTCGCCGTCGCAGTCGTCTTCCACTACGTCTACCACTCCCGCATCGGCCTCCTGAACCAATTCCTCGGCCTCTTCGGCATCGCGCCCGTCGACTGGCTTGGCGATCCGAAATGGGCGATGCCGGCGATCATTCTCCTCGCGGTCTGGAAAGGCTTCGGCTACGCGGCGGTGATCTTTCTCGCCGGACTGCAGAACGTGCCCGAGTCGCTGTACGAGGCGGCACGCATCGACGGCGCGGGCTCGCTGCGCCAGTTCTGGCACATCACGATTCCCGAGCTCACGCCGACGTTCGTCTTCGTCGGCATCATCACCGGCATCGGCGCGCTGCAGATCTTCGCCGAGCCGTACGTGATGACGCCCGAAGGGGGGCCGCTGAACTCGACGCTGACGATCGTGATGCTCATGTATCGCGAAGGTTTCCGCTGGTGGAACATGGGCTACGCGGCGGCGGTCGCGTTCGTGCTCTTCGCGCTCGTCGTCCTCGGCACCGCGCTGCAGGCCGGCGCGCGGAGGTTCGCGCGATGAAGAAGCTGTTGCTGCATCTCGCGCTCGTGATCGGCGCGCTCTTCGCCGCGGCGCCGCTGTTGTGGATGGTCTCCGCGTCGCTGATGCCGCAGGGCGAGGCGACGACGTTTCCGCCGCGCCTCATCGCGAGCCGGATCACCTTCGCCCACTATTCCGAGCTCTTCACCCGCCTCTCCCTCGGCCGCGCCTTTCTGAACAGCGTGCTCGTCTCCGTGCTCGCGACGCTCGCGTCGCTGCTCTTCAACTCCATGGCCGGCTACGCATTCGCGAAGCTGCAGTTCAAGGGACGCGATCGCTTCTTCGCGACGCTCGTCGGTGCGATGGCCATTCCCGCGCAGGTGGCGATGCTTCCGCTCTTTCTGCTCCTGAAATCGCTCGGCCTCGTGAACACGTACGCGGGCGTGCTCGTGCCGTACATCGCCACGATCTATGGCGTCTTCCTCGTGCGCCAGTTCATGGTCTCGATTCCCGATGATCTGCTCGCCGCGGCGCGCGTCGACGGCGCGAGCGAGATGCGTATCTACTGGTCGGTCGTGCTGCCCGTCGCGCGGCCGGTGCTGGCGACGCTGGCAATCTTCACGTTCATGTCGGCGTGGAACGACTTCATGTGGCCGCTGATCGTGCTGACGAGCGACGATCGCTACACGATGCCCGTCGCGGTGGCGAGCCTCGTGGGCGAGCACGCGCTCGACCTCGAGCTGATGATGGCCAGCGCGGTGCTGACGATCGTCCCCGTGCTCACGCTCTTCTTCGTGCTGCAGAAGCAATACATCGCCGGGATGATGGCGGGGAGCGTGAAGGGGTGATCGGCGTTCTCTTCGCCATCACCCAACTCCTCGCCGGCGACTGGCGCGCCATTCCCGCGAAAGGCGTGGACGCCACGCTTACGCGTGAAGGCTCCGCGCTGCGCATGGACTTCGACTTTCAGGGAAACGGCGGATACGCGATCATGCGCCGCGACGGCGCAATCGAGCTGCCCGAGAACTTCGAGCTCGCGTTCCGGATGCGTGCCGACGCGCCGCGCAACACGCTCGAAGTGAAGTTCGTGCAGGGAGAGAACGTC
>DATELS010000711.1:0-15146 GCA_035276365.1 Thermoanaerobaculia bacterium | reverse complement strand
GCTCGAAGACGGCTGCGATGCGCGCGGCCTTCGCCGGGCCGACGCCGCGCATCGTTAGCAGAGCGGAACGATCGCGACGTTCGAGACCGCTCAAGCCGTTGTGCAGAAGCTCGCGCGCGAGATAGATCGCGTTCTTGCCCTCCGCACCCGTGCCGATGATCACGGCGAGCAACTCGGCGTCGGAAAGCGTCTGCGCGCCGTGCGCGAGCATGCGCTCGCGCGGGCGTTCGTCCATCGGGAGATCGCGGATGAGATAGGTCATGAACGTGCCTCCATGATTGCGTCGACGATCGCGGGCGTGACTTCCGCCGCACGCGCGGGAATCGCATACGTGCACGCGGAGCTCACACCGCTGGTCTCCGGATTGATCTCGATCGAAAGGCCGCGGTGCAGCGTGACGAAGCCCGCGGCGGGATAGACGACGCCGGATGTGCCGATGACGAGGAGGAGATCTGCGTTCGCGATTGCGCCGACCGCGCGCGCGACCGCGTCCTGCGGCAACGCCTCGCCGAACCACACGACGTCGGGCCGCAGCAACGCGCCGCAATCGCAATGCGGCGGCACCTCCGCGAACGGTTCGCGATGCACGCGCGGATTGCCCTCGCGCACGCAGCGCACGCGAAAGATGTTGCCGTGAAGCTCGACGACGTCGCCGGAATGCAGCGAGTCGACGTTCTGTGTGACGATCAGCGCATCCGGGAGCCGCGCGAGCGCCTCATGCGCCGCGTTCGGACGCGCGTCGCGAATGAGATCGCGTCGCCACTCGTACCACTCCCACACGAGTTTGGGGTCGCGGCGAAAGGCTTCCGGCGTCGCGAGGTCTTCCGCGCGGAAGTTGCGCCACAAGCCGCCGGCGCCGCGAAAGGTGGGGATGCCGCTGTCCGCGGAGACGCCCGCGCCGGTGAGAACCACGACGCGCCGCGGCCTCGTCTCGCGAATCGCGCGCGTTGCTTCTTCGAGAACGCTCATACGCGATTCAGCGTACGACGCGCCTGTCAAGACAACCGAGGAATTCTACCGGACCGGGGGATTTCGACTTCCCCGAGGGAGGCTTTTCGGGGATTTGTCGATACGGCTCGTAGACTACCCCTTCGGAATCATCGCCTCATTGATCTGGACGAAGGCATCCTTCCGGAGCTTCTCGATGTACGCCTTGTAGTCGCGCTGGAACGTCTCGTCGCTGGCTTCGCGGCGCAGCCGCTCTTTCACCGAGTCGAATCCCGGCACCTCGGACGGCAGCCGCTGCTCGACCTTCATGATGTGCCACGCCGACTTCGTCTCGATCGGGCCGATGATCGCGCCCGCCGCGGAGCTGAACACGGCCTTGTCGAGCTCGGGGACGAGGTCGCCCTTCGCGACTTCGCCGAGGTCGCCGCCTTTGTCGCGCGTGCCGGACTCGGACATCGTCGATGCGAGGTTCGCGAAGTCGGTGCCCGCCTTGCGCGCGGCCGACGCGATGTCCGTCGCCCGCTGCTGCGCATCCGCCACCTGTCCCGCCGCCTCGGGGCGCAGGATCACGATCTCGCGGAGGCGAGCGCGCTCGGGCAGGCGATACGTTTCCTTCTCGCGGTTGTACCGCTCGCGCAGTTCGGTGTCCGTCAGGTCTTCGCGATTGCGCAGCTCGCGGCCGAACACCTTGTTCGTCACGAGCGTGTCGCGCAGGCGCGCTTCCATCTCGGCGCGCGTCAGACCGGACGTGCGCAGCGACTGCTCGAACTGCTCATCGGTCGTGATGCCGTACTGCTCTTTGAGACGTCCGATCGCGTCCTTCACTTCCGCTTCCGTCACCGTGATGCCGAGGCGGTCGGCGCGATCTTTGAGGAGAAGCTCGCTGATCAGCTCGTTGACGAGGTTTTTCTTTGCCTGCTCCTTGAGCTCGGGGACGCGCGACGCCTCGCCGCGCTGCTCGATCTCGGCGTAGAGGTCATGCAGACGCTTGTTGTACTGCGTGCGCGTGACGATGCGGTCGCCCACGCGGACGACGATTCCCTCGAGAAGCTCGGCCGCCGAGGCGCTGAGCGCCGTGAGGGAGAGCAGGGTGGCGATGATGATCTTTTTCATGATGAGTCTCGCGTTCAGACGTGCAGAGCGGACAACAAGTTACGCGGTGATTTATTCGTCTTCGGACTTCGGGAGCGTCCCCGAATAACGGAAGGGCAGGCGGCGCGTCAAAACCGCGATCGTCATCTCGCGACGGCTCGTCGACACGATCTGGCTGAGCTGATCGCGGATGTGCTCCTCGCGCATGCGCGCGACGATCAGCGGCGCGGCGGCTTGCACGTCGAGCGTGCCCGCGGGACGCCGCTCGTCGACCTGAAAGATGTGGAAGCTCGTGTCGGTGCGGATGACGTCGCTGACCTCGCCCGGCTGCAGGCGAAAAATCTGCTCCTCGAACATCTTCGGCAGCTCGCCGCGGCTCACGAAGCCGATCTCGCCGCCGCGTTTCGCATTCGGCGCGCGCGAGTGCTCGTTCGAGAGATCGGCGAACGATGCGCCGCTCTTGAGCTTCTGCAGGATGTCGCGCGCGAGCGCCTCGTCGTGCACGAGGATCTGCCGGACGCGCAGCTCTTCGCTCGTTTTGAAGTCGCCCTGATGCTCGTTGTAGAACTGCTGAATCTCGGACAGCGACGGCTCCGGCATCTTCGCCGCGAGATCCGCGAGCAATTTCTCTCGCCGCATCTCGTCCCGTTTCTCGACGACCGTCGCTCCGGCCTCGGTCCGCACCGCCGCCGCGATCTTCTCCGCAGGCACTTCGACGCCGTGCGACGCCGCGTACTCGGAGACGATGATCTCCTCCACGAACTGATCGAGGATCGCGCTCGCCACCTCGGGCGTCAGTTGCGAGAGATCGGTGCCGGCGTTGCGGTCGAGATAGCGCTTGAAGTCCGCGAGTGTGAGCATCCGCTCGTTCACGCGCGCGACGACGTCCGGAGGAATGGACGGCTTCCGCTTGCAGGCGGCGAGCAAGAAAACGAAGGCAAGCAGGAGGGCAGCGACGCGGCGGGCGAGCATCGACTTGGGCGCGGCGGAGTGTAGCATGCGGACATGCGGCGCGCCGTCCTGGCAATGCTCCTGGCAGGCGCGATTTCGGCGCATGCGGGTGTGATGTATCGGTACGTCGAGACGTCGACGAATCCCGTGCTGCCGCGCCAGTCGGGACGCGTTTGGATCGACGGTCCGCGACAGCGGCTCGACCTCGATCGCGAGCCGGTGAATCCCGCTCCGTTCGATGTGACGATCACGGTCGGGCAGAAGCGAACGTTCATCGACCTGCGCGAGAAGACGTACTTCGAGGCGAAGCTCGCGCCGGTGGCCGCGATCTCGAGCAGCGCGTCCGCGGCGCCGTTTCTCCTTCCGCGCGGATTGAGCGAGGTGAAGGAACAGCCGGTCGTCAATTATCAAAACGCGGGTTCGGGCGCGCCGATCGGCAAGTTCGCGACGACGAAACACATCATCCGTGTTCGGTACGCGATCGAAGCCAACAGCCAGCACGCCGACGTCAGCGCCGTCATCACGATGCTCACCGCCGACGCATTGCCGCGCATCGAGAGCTCCGATCGGTTCGTTCGCGCAGGCTTGCCCGAGGTCGATGAGCCGCTGAGCAAGGCGCTGTCTTCCACGAAAGGAATGATCGTCGGATACGACGTCTCCGTCACACGCTCGGGTTCCTCACCGGCGAGTGAGCGCAAGACGATGACGATCACCGAGTTGCAGACGCGCGAGATTGATCCGCGCTTGTTCGTTCGTCCGACCGGACTGACCCGGCGCTGAACCCTTCTAAACCGCGAGCGACTGCAGCAGCGCTTCGATTGCGTCGATCACTTCCGGTCCGTGTTCCTTCAGCGGGAACGACAGCACGCCGTTCGGCGAAAACTTCGCCTGCGGGTTCTCGCTCATGTACATCAGCAGCTTGTTGGGATCGATCTTCGCCTGTGGCGTGAGCTTGACCACGCCGCGCGCGCCGTCGCGCACGATCGAGATCACGCCGAGCTGCTGCGCGAACCACTTCACGTGCACGAAGCGGAACAGGTTCTCGACATTCGCCGGCAGCGCGCCGAAGCGGTCGCGCATCTCGTTGCGAATGTCTGAGAGCCGCTCCGCCGTCGATGCCGACGCCACCTTCTTGTAGAACGTCATGCGCAGGTTCTCGTCGCCGATGTACTCGCGCGGGATGTAAATGTCGAC
Organism: Thermoanaerobaculia bacterium; assembly: GCA_035276365.1. Lineage (GTDB taxonomy): Bacteria > Acidobacteriota > Thermoanaerobaculia > Gp7-AA8 > Gp7-AA8 > QHVT01. The sequence continues at coordinate 10,961 of DATELS010000711.1, read as the reverse complement.
GCCGAGGTTCATCGAGGTCTGGACTTCCTCCTCGATCTTCTCGCCCTTCATCTCGCGGATCGCCTCCTCGAGCAGCTTCGTGTACATCTCGAAGCCGACGGCCGCGATCTGTCCGGATTGCTCGCCGCCGAGAATGTTGCCGGCGCCGCGAATCTCGAGGTCGCGCGCGGCGATGCGGAATCCTGCGCCGAGGTCCGAGAACTCCTGAATCGCGGCGAGGCGTTTGCGCGCGTCGCTCGTCAGCACGCGATCGCTCGGCACGAGGAGATAGCAGAACGCGAGACGGTCGCTGCGTCCGACGCGGCCTCGCAACTGATAGAGCTGCGACAGTCCGAAGCGCTCCGCGTGATTGATGAGAATCGTGTTGCAGGCGGGGATATCGATGCCATTCTCGATGATCGTCGTCGCGAGCAGCACGTCGAACTCACGGTTGATGAACGCGAGCATCGCGCGTTCGAGCTCGCGCTCGTCCATCTGCCCGTGCCCGACGATCACACGAATGCCGGGCACGAGCCGCTCGAGAAACTCCTTCATGTTGTAGATCGACTCGACGCGGTTGTGGACGAAGAACACCTGCCCGCCGCGTCCGACTTCGAACTCGATCGCCTCGCGGATGAAGTCGTCCTGAAACGGCACGACCGCGGTCTGAATCGCGAGGCGGTCCTTCGGCGGCGTCTCGATCACGGAGATATCGCGGATACCGACGAGCGACATGTGCAGCGTGCGCGGAATCGGCGTCGCCGACATCGCCAGCACGTCGACCGACTTCTTGATCGCCTTCAGCCGCTCCTTCTGCGCGACTCCGAAACGCTGCTCTTCATCGATGATGACGAGGCCGAGGTCTTTCCACGCGACGTCTTTCGAGAGCAGGCGATGCGTGCCGATGACGACGTCGATCTCGCCCGTCTCGACCTTCTTCAGAATCTCTTTCAGCTCCTTCGCCGAGTAGTAGCGCGTGAGCAGCTCGACAGTCACCGGAAACGACGCGAAGCGGCGCAGAAACGTGCGGTAGTGCTGGTAGGTGAGGACGGTCGTCGGCGCGAGCACCGCGACCTGCTTCCCATCCATCACCGCCTTGAACGCCGCGCGCATCGCGACCTCGGTCTTTCCGTAGCCGACGTCACCGCACAGCAGCCGGTCCATCGGCTTGCGCGACTCCATGTCGCTCTTCACATCCTCGATCGCCGACTCCTGATCCTCGGTCTCATCGAACTCGAATGCATCCTCGAAGTCGAACTGCCACGGCGAGTCCTTGCCGAACGCGTGACCGTGCACCATCTGCCGCGTGGCGTAGAGCTTGAGCAGCTCGTCCGCCATGTCGCGCATCGCCTTCTTGACCGACGCCTTCGTGCGCGCCCACGTCGTGCCGCCGAGTTTGTCGAGCCGCGGCTGCGCGTCCTCACCCGCGGTGTAACGCTGGATGAGGTTGAGGTTCTCCATCGGCATCAGCAGCTTGCCGCCGCCGGAGTATTCGATCTGCATCACTTCGCGCTCGGTGTCGCCGAACGGGATGCGCTGCAGTCCGAGGAATTTGCCGACGCCGTGATCGACGTGGACGATGTAGTCGCCCGCCTTCAGGTCGCGCAGATCGGAGACGAACGCCTCGGACTTGCGCTTCCGGCCGCCGATGCGCGTCGACGTCGGCGGTTCGAAGAGGTCCCACTCCGACCACGCGATGATGCCGAGGTCTTCGAAGACGAAGCCTTGCGGCAGATTGCCGGGAGTGATCGTCAGCTCGGCGCCGATCTGGTTTTCGGAGAACGCGACGTCGAACTCTTTCAGCAGACGCTCGATCTTTTCGCGACCGCCTTTCGTCGCCGTGAAGAAAATCTGTTCGTGCTCGCTGCGACGAACGTCCGCGGGAAAATCGCTGAGGCGATTGTTGTAGCGATCCGTGGGCGACGCATGCACGCGCAGCTCCGCGAGATCTTTCGTCGCGATGTGCACGTCCGACATCGCCAGCCGCGCCTTGCCGAGAAACGACAGGACATCCGGTCCCGGCGCGACGAGCTTCTCCGGCGGATACGCCGCATGTCCCTTCTCCGCCGCGGACTCGTATTCGTTGCGCAGCAGCGTCTCGTACTTTGCGATCGTCGTCGTGATCTGATCCGGCTCGACGACGATCACGTCCCAATCCGCGATGTACTCCGCGAACGTCGCGCTCTCGATCGCCACGGGCAGGTAATGCTCGATGCCCGCGAACGTGCCGTTCTCCTGCAGTCGGTCGATCTTCTCCGCGACGTCGCGTTTGAACAGCGGCTCCATGAAGTCGAGCGACAGTCGTTTCGCGAGGCGCTGCCGCGTCTCGCGCGTGATCGGGAAGTGCGACATCGGGTACACCGTCACCGGTCCCGACTCATCCTCGGAACGCTGCGACTCGACGTCGAACCAGCGCAGCGAGTCGATCGTGTCGCCGAACAGCTCGACGCGCACCGGAGCATGCGTGTTCGGCGGAAAGAGATCGAGGATGCCGCCGCGGAACGCGAACTCGCCCGCCTCGCCGACGAGGTCCGTGCGCACGAAGCCGTTGTCGACGAGCTGCTGCAGCAGCGCGCGCATGTCGAGCTCGTCCCCCTCGGACAAATGAATGATGCGCGCGCGAAAGTCGTCCGCGCGCGGCAGACGCTGAAACAGCGCGCGCGACGGCACGACGAGCACGTCCGCCGCGCCGTCGATGAGCATGCCGAGGGCGCGGATCTCTTCACGGACGACGCCGAGGGAGGGGGCGACGTCCTGATACGGCGAGAGGGAAGGAGCGGGAAAGACCGAGATGCAACGCGGGTCGCGATGAAAGAGGCGCAGCGCGTTCTCGAAGTCCGCGACCGCGGAGTCGCCCGGCGTGATGATCGCGACGCGGCGGCGATGATGATCCTGCATCGCCGCGACGAGGAGCGCGCGCGCCTCGACCGTTGCACCGGTCACGTCGAGACGCTCGTCCGAGGTCAGTCGGGAGAAGAACGGAGCGCGCGCGACGCGGGTGCGGAGCTGCGCGAGAAGAGGGTCGTGGCGCTCCATCGAGCCGCGAATTGTAGTGCGCGTTTACGGCGTGAAGTACCCCTTGATCGTCCGCGCCGTCAGCTTCGGCGAGTTCACCAGCACGTGCACGTTGCGCCACTCGTTCGACTTGCCGAAGTCCGAGACCTGATACGTGATCGCGAACTGCGCGCGCAGGTCCTTCTCGATCTCCGCGTAGCGCGCCATGAGGTTCTGCTGCGTCGCCGTCGCGACGAAGCCGCCGGTCTGCGTCGCGAGGTAGCTGAGACGATCGAGATTGCGCGAGTCGTCTTCGCCCTCGTACGCGATGAAGTACAGCGGGATGCCCGCCTCACGCGCGAGATGCTCGGTCTCTTCGAATGACCAGTTCGACGACGTGTCGCTGCCGTCGGTGAGGATGACGATCGCGCGACGGTTCTTCTCGTCGCGCAGCTCGCGGATCGCGCTCGCGATCGCGTCGTACAACGCCGTGCGTCCCACGGGCGCGATGCCGTTGAGCGCACTCGCAATCGCGGTGCGGTCATCGGTCAGCGGCTGCTTGCGCCGCGGCACGTCCTGCACCGCGGTGACGCTGCAACGATCGCCCTGCTTGAGCGCGTGCTCGACGAACTCCGATGCCGCCTTCGCCGCGCGCTGCATGGAGTAGGTCATGCTGGACGAGGCATCGAGGAGGAGCGCGATGGAGATCGGCTGATCGAACGCTTTTCCGAACTCGATGATCGTCGCCTCGGTCTCGTTGTCGAGGATGCGGAACAGCGAACGGTCGACGTTGTCATGCGTCACGCCGTCGCGATCGACGACGGAGACGAAGATCGGAACTGTCCGGACTTGCAGCTCGCCGACGTGTACGTTGCCCGCGGCCGACCAGAAGTCCGCGGCCTCCTCGCCCGACTTCGTGCGCGCGGTGACCTGCACGAATCCCGTGGAGAGGAGCTTCGCGGGAACGGTGAAGCGATACGGCGCCTCTTTCACTTCCGCGGCGACTTCTCCGTTGTCCCACAGTTGCACGATCTCGATCGGATCCTCGGCCGGCGCGGTGGTCTCGGCTTCGAAGACGCCGGTCACGGCGTCGATTGCCTTCACGTTGATGCTGAGCGGGAGCTTCCCTTCGTTGATCGTCTCCGTCCAACGCGTGTGCTTGCCGTGCGCGGTCGCGATGATCGTGATCGTGTGTTGGAGCGCGCTCGGTCCGAAGTCGACGGCGAGGTGATACGGCATCGTCAGTCCGGCCGCGACCTGCTGGCCGTCGACGATGACCGCGACTTTCGCGCTGTCGTAGCCGGGATCGATCGCGAGATCGACGACTCCTTTGTATTCAATGGAGCGCTGCGCCGCCTCGCCGTGCTTGAGGAGGAGTTGTGTGTTCTGCGCGGCCGCCGCGTTGGTGAGGAGAAGGACGAACGTCGTTACTGCCACTGCTGCTGACTTCATAAAGCATCCCGTATCCGAATCGATCCGGGTCTATCGACTCTGTTGCACTCCCGTCGTTCGGCGTCATCTCAAGGCGTGTGCCAACGTCCGAATAACTGATGGGAACGGTGGTCGGCGCGTGCCTTTCTTCAATAGTGAGGGACACGACGCGAACGTTTCACCGGCGCGGGCTAGCGAGTCGTCTCGTAAATCCGTTTGTACTCGTTCCGGTTGCGCGTCACGGTCTTCACGTAAAGGCGCGTCTCGGCGAAGGGGATGGACTCGATGAAGACGTCGGTGTCGTTGACGGGCGCGCGTGCGATCCACCTCTCGACCGCCGTTTCGCCCGCGTTGTACGACGCGATCGCCAACGTGTGATTGCCGCTCATCGCCGCGAGCTTCTGCGAGTACTCCGCGGCGCCCACGGCGATGTTCTTCGCGGGATCGAAGAGGTCTTCGCGCGAGACGGCGCCGAGCTCCGCATCGGTCGCAATCCGCGACGCCTCCTCCGGCATGATCTGCATGAGTCCCACCGCGCCCGCGTTCGAGACCGTCGACGGCTCGAAGCCGCTCTCCTGACGGATGATCGACGCGACGAGATACGGATCGAGTCCGCGTCGTTGTGCCTCGTCGCGGATCGCGTCCCAGTACGGCAGCGGAAAGAGGATTTGCCAGAAGCGCGGCGGAATGTTCGCGCCGCCGTGGCGCACGAACGCGCGGAACTGGCGCTGCAACACGCCGTTCGCCTTGAACGGCTCGCCGCCGCGGACGTAGACGTCGGCCAGCATGAACTGCACGCCCGGGTTGTCCGCGTACTTTGCGGCGAGGAGTTTCATCTCGCGCGCGGCGGCGCGTGCGAGATTGACTTCGAGCAACTCGCGCACTGTCGCCAGTCGCGGTTCAGTCAGTTTCGCGAGCTCGCTATCCAGGTCAGGAAACGTGTTGCTGGTTGCTGGTTGCTGGTTGCTTGTGGGCCAGAGCTCTTTCGCGCGGTACGCGTAGTAGCTGAACGGGTACTCCGTCACGATCTGCTTTGCCTTCGCGTCGCGTTCCGTCGTGCGGCCGAGGCGGTCGAGGACTTTCGCGGACCAGAAGAGCGAGTTCGTTCGCCAGTCACCATCCGCATACGCGGCGATGTAGCGGTCGAACGTCTTCAGCGCCTGCTCGTCCTGTCCCGCGAGCGTGTACGTCCAGCCGAGGTTCCACAGATTCTCGCCGTCGGTGCCGAGGACGCCGGCGTCGATCGCCTTCGAGAGATTCTCGAGCGAGCGGCCGTAGTCGACTTCGTCCGTCACGTAATACTTCGCGCGGATCACCTTCGCCTCCGCGGCCTCGCGACTGGCGGGGAAGTCCTTCTCGATCTGCGCGAGTCCCGCGAGCATGAGCGCCGGTTGATCCGCGCGCCACGCCGCGCGTGCGCGCAGCAGAAGCAGTGACGCGTCGGTCAGCGTCACGTCCTTCGTCTCCGCCAGGATCTGCTCGTAGTTGCGCGAGTTGAACAGCGCGCGCAGCCGCACCGCGCGCACGTTGTCCGCACTCTGCGGAAGTTGCGAGAACAGCTCGAGCGCCTGGTCGTAGCGATCCGCGCGCGAGAGCTTGTCCGCGAGCGCGAGCTTGTCCGCATCCGGCAGCTTTTCGATCTCGCTCTTGAGTTGCCCGTACGTCTGCTCCGTGAAGCGTCCCTGCGTGTACTCGGTGAGGAGTCGCATGCGCACGCGCGACGCGAGATCCGCGCGATTCGCTTTCGCGAGCGCGTTCGCCATCGCGACGAAGTCCGACTCCGTCAGCTCGTCGATGCCGATCCGCATTGCCTGCGCGAACGCCGCATCCGTCGACGACACGTCGCCGAGCTGCGCATAGATCGCGGGAAGCCGAAGTCGCGCGACGGTCGCCGCGGAGCTGTCGCCGAGGGCGATGATCTCCGACGCTGCCGCAGCCGCATTCGCGAAATTGCCGCGTGCGACTTCCGACTCGACCACGCGAAGGTGCAGGAACGGCGCGACCTCCGGATAGATCACGGCAGCCGCGTTCAGCGCAGGCACCGCCTCGTCGTAACGCTTGGCGTCGAACAGCGCGAGCGCCTCGCGCGCGAGAGTTCGGCGATCTTTCGGCGGAGCTTCAGCCGTTGCTGCGGCCGTCGCAGGAACGACGACCGGCTGCGGTGCCGGTGGCTTCGCGCAACCTGCCATCGCCGCCACGACGAGCAGCGACGCTACGACACGACCCTGATCCATCTCTCTCCCTCCCGTTCGAATCCCGTGCGGCGGAAGAACTCCTGCGCGTCGCGCGCGTCTTCCACGATCACGCGGCGGCGATCCATCTTCGCCGCGAGCTGTTCGACCTCGCGCATCATCACGCGGCCGATCCACTTCCTTCGCAGCTCGCTCGCCACGATCACCTCGTCGACGCGCAGCGCGTCCGCGGTGATCTCCAGCGACACCACGGCGACGATGTCGCCGAGGAGCTTGCCGAGCAGGCCGCATGCCGGAAGGAAGGCGCTGCCCTGACGCGCGAGAAATGCCTCTACATCCTGTTGATCCGCGGCCTCGATCGGCCGCACGAAAAGGCGAAGCCCGCGCACGTCGGTTCCTCTAAGTGATGGAGTTTAATGCTTTTGCAGCATAAGGGCTCAGCAAATAATTTCTTGACAAATATCGGACCACAGCCGAGACTTCGACCCGGCCCTCCCCAGCCAAATCAAGCAGCAAGCGACATGACTATGAACGTGCAGCAGGCGATCGCCCAATTCCTCGAACATGGGCATACCGTGCGGAATTTGTCCGAACGGACACTGCGGGCGTACCAGTCGGATCTCGTGCAGTTCCATCTGCACATGAGCGACACGCCTGCCGTGGAGATCACGGCCGAGGATCTCGAGACGTACCTCGTGAAGCTCGACGGGGGTCCGTATCGCGACACGTCGGTCCGCCGCAAAGTCGCCGCGCTGAAAGTCTTCTTCCGCTTTCTGGAAGAGCAGGGGATCGTCGCCGAGTCGCCGGCGCGCAAGCTCAAGATCCGCAAGCCGGTCGAGAACCGCGTTCCGACCGTGCTCTCGCAGCGCGAAGTCCGCGCGTTGCTCGCCGCGCCGAAGGAGCAGGTCGAAGAGCTCTCGTCGTCGCGCGATCATTCCGCGGGAAGCCGCAACCGCTACTTCTGCGCCGTGCGCGACAACGTCATCCTCGAGCTGCTCTTCTCGACGGGCATTCGCATCGGCGAGCTCGTCGCGCTGAACGTCGGCGACGTCGATCTCGATCGCCGCCAGATTCAGATCACCGGCCGCGCCACGCGCGCGCGCGCCGTCACGCTCGCGTCCGACGCGGTCGTCGACGCCGTGCGCCAGTACCTCGAGCTGCGCGGCGAGCGCACGCTGAGCACTCCGGCGCTGTTCGTCGGCCGCTCCGGCACGCGCCTCACCATCTATTCGATCGAGAACATTTTCAAGAAGCACGTGCGCCTCGCCGACATCAAGCGCCACGTGACGCCGCACTCGCTCCGCCACACGATGGCGGCGATGCTCGTCTCCTCCGGCACCGACATCCGCGAAGTCCAGGAGATCCTCGGCCACGCCTCGATTCTGTCGACGCAGGTCTACACGCGCCTGCCGATTCAGAAGCGCGGCCGCGCCGCGACGATCGCCGCGATCCCGCGCATGGCCGTCGACGCCGGCACCGCGCGTCTGCCGATCAAGAAGTAGCGCGCGCTACTTCCGCCGCACGACCTCAACGGCCGTCGCCTTCTCGATCGCGTTCATCACGTTCTGAAATCCGGCGAGGTCCGCCTTCGTCACGCGCGAGCCGATCGCCTTCTCGAGCTCCGTCACTAGCGCGTTCACGCGCGCCGACGCCTTCTCGCCCTTCTTCGTGAGCCCGATGAGAAACGAGCGCCCATCCTCGGGATTCGGCGTGCGCTCGAGGAGTCCCTGCGCCTCGAGCCGGTCGAGGATGCTGGTCATCGTCGACGGCTTGAGTCCGAAGACGCGATTGAGCTCCGACACGGGACACGGTCCATACGGCGCGAGGTAGCTGAGGAGATGTCCTTCGACGCCGGCGAAGTCGGTGAGCCGCTCCTCGAACCAGAGTCCGATCTGGCGCGTGGCGCGGTGGAGAGGGGAGAGGTAGGTCAGTGCCATATTACGATTTCGTAACAACTCGATTTGCTACGATATCGTACTATACGTCGCACGGAGGCTTCAACTCATGACCAACATGACCTCGGAGATCCTGACCCGGCAGATCCGCATGAACGACTACATCGCCCGCCAGAATCTCGACGGCATCACGCATGACGAGAGCCTCGTCCGCTCCGCCGCCGACGGCACGCACATCAACTGGATCGTCGGCCACATCGTGGGCATCCGCTGCGCCGTGCTGCCCGCGCTCGGACAGGAGCCGGTGCTCGACGCACAGCAGGCGAAGGCGTATCGCGTCGAGCTGCGGGACGAGACGCCGCTGCTGCCGTTCGACGACGTGGTCGCCGCGTTTCATCAGTCGACGGAGCGCATGCTCGCCGGCGTCGCGAATGCGACGGACGAAACGTACGCCGCGAAAGCGCCATTCAGCCCCGGCAACGATCCGAACGAAACGATCGGCACGCTGCTCACGAAGTTCATGGTCCACGAGGGCTATCACCTTGGCCAGACCGGCATCCTGCGCCGCGTGGCGGGGAAACCGGGCGCGATCAAGGGACCGCGGTAAGCGCGCTACCTCACCAAGCGGTCGAACTCGTCGCGCACCACGCGATAGCACTCGCATGACGCCGCCTCGAGTCCCGGCCGGTCGATGATCGCGATCCGGTTCCGCGCGTGCCGAATCAACCCCGCGCGCACCAGCGACTGCACCGCCTCGTTCACTCCCGCGAGGCGCGTCCCCAGCATGTGGGAGAGGAACTGCTGCGTGAGCCGCAGTTCCTCCGTCCGCGTGCGATCCTGCATCGCCAGGATCCAGCGCGTCAGCCGCTGCTCGATCGTATGCAGCCGGTTGCACAGCGCCGTCTGCGCGATCTGCATCATGAACGCGTTCGCGTAGCGGAAGAGCACCTGCCGCACCTCGTCGTGCGCGATCTCCTCGCTCACCACCGCCAGCGGCACCTGCAGAATTGCCCCCTCGGCTTGCACGATCCCGCAGTCGAGATGCCGCCGCGGATCGAACACCGCCGCGAGTCCGCCGAACCCCTCGTGCCCCACGACGCCGACCTCGATCAACATCCCGTCCTCGAGCGAGCGCGTCAGCGAAATCACCGCGCCGTCGATCGGAAAGTAGACCGAGTCCGTCGGCTGTCCCTGCTCGATCAGCACCGTGCCCAGCGGCGGCGCGATCTCCTTTCCCGAGGACGCGATGCGCTCGCGAGTCGTTTCGGGCATTTGCGCAAGTAGAAAATTGCGACTGACATCCATTCGACCAATCGCAACGCAGAGGCGGTGCCAGTTCCTACGCAAACGGAAAGAAGTGCGCGGCTGGTTTGCGCAGAATACGCGCACAGGATGGGTGAGATGACCAATCTGATGAGGCTTCTCTTTTCGGTCGGAGAGCACGTCGCACAGCTTCGCACCGAGGTCGAATCGTTCGCGGAGGCGCTGACGGAGTCGGAGCGCAGCCACTTCTACGAGTCGCTGCGCACCATCGAGCTTCGCAACGCGGAGCTCATGCTCGCGCTCCCGCTGCGCCGCATCACCGAGCACTGATCGCAACATCGCGGGCGACGCGCCGTATTAACGGCGCATGCTGCGCATCGAGTCGGTCTCCAAGCGTTTTCGTTCGGGCAACTTCGGCGTCCGCAACGTTTCTCTTTCCGTCAACGGCGGCGTCCTCGGCCTACTCGGCCCGAACGGCGCCGGCAAAACGACGCTGATGCAGATGGTCGCCACGGTTACGAAGCCGACGACCGGACGCATCTTCTTCCGCGACACGGACGTCGTCTCCGATCCCGACGCGCTCCGTCCGCGCCTCGGCTATCTCCCGCAGGACTTCGGCGTCTACGAGAACCTCACCGCGCGCGAGTTCCTCTCGTACTTCGCCGCGCTCAAGGGCGTGCGCGGCAGCGCGAAGATCGGCGAGATGCTCGAGATGGTCAACCTGCATCACGCCGCGAATCGCGCGGTCGGCGGTTTCTCCGGCGGCATGAAGCAGCGCCTCGGCATCGCGCAGGCGCTGATCAACGATCCCGATCTCGTCATCGTCGACGAGCCGACCGCGGGACTCGATCCCGAGGAGCGCGTGCGGTTTCGCAATGTGCTGTCGGACCTCGGCGCGGCGCGTCTCGTCATCCTCTCGACGCACATCGTCTCCGACGTCGAATCGATCGCGACCGAGATCGCGATCATGAAAGAAGGCTCGCTCGTCTCGCTGGCGACACCCGAGGTGTTGATGAGGGAGGCGGAGGGAAGCGTGTGGGAGATGGTCGTGTCGTCCGACGTCTTCGATCAACTGCGGCGGACGATGCACGTGTCGGGCGCGGTGCGTAAGTCCGATGGCGTGCACGCGCGTGTCGTGTCGCCGGAGCGTCCCGTCGCCGGCGCATCGCTCGCGGAGCCGACGCTCGAGGACGCGTTTCTCTTCGTG
>DATELS010000710.1:0-2808 GCA_035276365.1 Thermoanaerobaculia bacterium | reverse complement strand
AGTCCGCGCAGGATGCGGTCGCCCATCGCGCCGAACAGATGCTCGACGACGACGCCCGCCGCGAGGTTGCTGCCGGCGATCGTCGGAAGCGAGACGACGGCTAGAAACGCGATGTTGATGAGGATGTAGAGCACCGCGATTGTGATCACCGACGAGAGCATCGCGCGCGGGATGTTCTTGCCGTGATCTTTCACCTCGCCCGAAAAGTAGATGACCGCCGACCAGCCATCGTACGTGTAGATGACGGACTGCAACGCGAGGATGAATGCGACGAACATCGAGCCGTCGCGCTCCGCGGTGATGGCGGTCGGAGCCCACGGCACGCGCGAGCCAATCCAGAAGCAGACGGCGATGAAGAGGACGAGCGCGAGCGCCTTCAGCAGGCTGGTGACGTTCTGCACCGCCGCGCCGCCGCGCACGCCGAGCCACTGCACGACGGTGAAGATCGCCACCACCACCAGCGCAACGACTTGCTGCGTGCGCACTTCGGGGAAGAGTCCGATCGTGTACTCGCCGACGACGAGCGCAACGAACGCGGTCGTGCCGCACGTCGACATCCAGTCGCTCCACCCGACGATGAAGCCCGCGTAGTCGCCGAGTCCGTGGCGGACGAAGACGTACTGGCCGCCGCTGCGCGGGACGAGCGTGCCGAGCTCCGCCAGCGCGTTGGCGCCGAGGAGCGCGTAGAGCGCGCCGGCGACCCAGACGGCGAGGAACGGCCAAAAGGTTTGGAGGTGCTCCGCGATCACGCCGGGCGTGCGGAGGATGCCCGCGCCGACAGCGTTTCCGATCGTGACGGCGAGACCGAAGCCGACACCCAGCACGGCGAGCAAGTGCCCGCGGGAAAGTTCGTCGCGCGTCACGTGGAGCGCAAGTGTACGCGAAGCGTGTTGCCCCTTTCTTGTTGCTGGTTGCTGGTTGCTTGTGGATTTTCGCGGGACACCACAAGCAACCAGGAACCAGTCACCAGCAACAGCCTTTATTCATCCTTGATCGTGATCGGACCGTTCACCGTCGACAAGCGCACCGCCTGTGCACCGCTTCCGAGCTCGATCGTGCGCGGGACGTCGTCCCAGTCGTCGTCCTTCCACGAGCGGCGCTGGCGCTCGCAGCCTTCGGCGTGGCAGGAGACCGGGCCGTGTCCACGCGACTCGACCACGACGCCCGACCCGTAGCCGCGCGGGATGCGCAGGCTGAGCGGACCGTTCTTCGTCGCGCCATCGAGCGTGCCGCCGGTCCACGCATTGCCGTCGAGATCGACGGAGAGCGGACCGTTCGCCGCGCGCACCTTCATGTTGCCCGAGCCGCCGTCCACGCTGAGCGGGCCGTTCGCCGCGGATGCGTCGACGTCGCCGGAGACGTTGCTGAGCGCGAGCGGACCGTTCTCCGTGTGCGCGACGACGCGGCCGTCGACGTTCGTCACCGCGAGCGGGCCGTTCTCGGTCTCGACGTTGAGGTCCGCGTTGCGCGGCGCGTGAATCTTGAACGTGACCGTCCACTCGTGATTGCGACCTTCGGGACCGTCCGCTTTCAGCTCGCCGTCGTTGAACGTGACGCGGATGTCGTCGAGGTCTTCCGCGCGGCGCGCGGCCTTGCAGACGTCGATCGTGTAGCCGCCGCCGCTGTCGCCGATCACGGCCAGAGGCGCGTGCGACACCGCCGCCTTCAGCGAGCGTGCACCGCGGGCTTCGATCGTTTCCTTCGCGACGAAGCCGCGCTCGCCGTCGAAGTTGAAGTTGCGCTGCGTGCAGTCATCGCCGCTCACGGTCAAGGTGCGCGCGGAGGCGGTGAGGGCCGCGCAGGAGAGTACGAGTGCGAATCCGAAACGTCTCATCGGAGAAATCCCCTTTCGTCTTCCGTGATAGACGCCACGCCGGGGCAGAGGTTAGCGACGTTAGAATATCGGCATGCTCCGCACGACAATCGCCCTGCTCCTGCTGACCGCGACGCCGGCTTTCGCCGGCAACTGGTACGACGATTACGAGAAAGGCGTCCGCCTCATCGAACAGGGTCAGGCCGACGCGGCGAAGGACGCGCTGCAGGCCGCGCTCGCCGCGCGCGCGGAGGAAGGGCTGCAGGTGCCGACGCGGCCGCAGCAGTACATCGACTACCTCCCGCACCTTTACCTCGCCATCGCCAGTCAGATGACGGGGGATGTCGACCGCGCGCGGAAGGAGCTCGCGCTCGCGGAGACGGGCGGGATGGCGGCGAAGAGCGAAGTCGGACGACCGCTTCTCATCGCCTATCAACTTCTCCTCCGCGGAGACAGCGCCGGCAAGTACCGCAGCTACGCCGTCTACGACAAGAAGCCGTCCGTCCTCAGCGATCAGGACTTCAACGTCCTGCGGAACGACATCCTCATGAAGTGCGATCTGCCGCTGGACACGAAGCTGTCGCAGGCGCCGTGGTACGCGAACTACGAGCTCGGCCTGGAGTTGGAGCGCAAAGGCGACTACTCCCGCGCGCTGACGCACTTCATCGACGCGGTCGCGAATCGCCCCAACCCGCAGAAGCAGGCCCGGATGTACGGAATGTGGCTCATCGACTACTACCCGTACTTCCACATCGCCCGCTCGCACGTCCGCCTCGAGAACTGGCAGTGCGCGAAAAACGCACTCGACATCTCCCAACGCCTGGCCGAGATCCCCAGCTCCGCGCCGGAGATCAACGAGCTGATGTCGCTGCAGAGGGAGACAGAGAGAAGGTTGGCGGAGAAGTAGGGACGGACTAGATGTCCCAGCCCTGATTCTCCTCGCGCTCTTTGTACTCCCGCTCTTCCTCTCGAATCAGAAAGAAGGCGAGAGTGAG
>DATELS010000709.1:0-10490 GCA_035276365.1 Thermoanaerobaculia bacterium | reverse complement strand
TGGCGACGCGCGGCGCGAGCTTCTCGCGCGCGGCGGCGGACTCGAACCACAACGCGTGCGGACGGAGGGTGTCGCCGTCGATGCGCCACAGCGTGGCAGCGTCCCAATGATCGGTGGCGCAGAGAAACTCGAGGGTCTTGGTCAGGAGCTCGTCGAGCGGATCGTTGGAGGCGAAGAGATGCAAAAGCGCGAGCTCGACCGCGCGCTCGGCGCCATCGCCCTCCGGCGGCAGCTCGCGGGCGGTGAACGCGACGCCGCCCGACTCGACGGGCCGCGCATGAAAGGTATACGTGCGCTCGACGCCGGAGACGATGACCCGGACGTTGGCCATGATGGAGCGTCCGACGAGCGCGCGCCGCTGCAAATCGGCGAGCTGCGGCGCGCCGCCCTCAAGAAGATCGCCCACACCCGGCGCCGCGCCGCCGCTGAGCTCCGCCCACCAACGCTGAAACGCGGAGTTGTGCGCGACAACCACCCCCGCCGCATCGAGCACCCAAAGCGGATCGGGAGAAAGGTCGACGAGCGCATCGAGCATGGCTCGATGCACGAGCTGCGGCTGCACACGCCGCACGACGGGCTCGACCGGCATGGATGGGGACGCTTTCACGACGCGTGCCGCGGGGGTTCAAGGTGTAGCGGTGATCTCTTCCGTCGGAAGCTCGACGAACATGTACGAACCGTTCGCCGACTGCAGCTCGGCTTCTCGGGCGTTCGTGTTCAGCAAATGCTCGAGCTTTCCCGCAAGCTCGTCCTGAGTCATCGGTCCGCGGATGATGCTGCGAGGAGATGTCGTGAAACGCAATGCGCGTCAGTATCCGAACCGCGCCTTCGATGTCGCCAGGAATCGATCGATCTCAGCACGGTCGCGCGTCGAGTGGAAGACGAGCTTGCGCGTTCCGGTGCGCGTCTGCACGATCACGACCCAGCGCTTCCGTATGCTGAGGTCGAGCAACCACCACGCCGGAATGAGGAAGACGACTCCCGTGATGACCGACGCCGGAATCTTCACGCCGCCGCGCGCGATCGCGAGAACGAACGTGACAAGGCACGCGAATGCGAGCGCGGCGAAAACGATGCCGAGAAATGCGAGAAGCACCGGGCGCTCCGCACCGGAGCAAAACGACAACTCCAGCCGCAGAATGTCTTCGCGCAGGATGAAGATGACGCGGCGGTGGCGATCCATCTCGGACGCGCCGTCCGCACCCAGCCGCACGGTTTCGAGTTGTTCATACGGAGGTTCATCCGACATTGTTGATCTTGCTCGAAGGCGTTGCGACAAACCGTTTTCAGTAGTGATACCGCGCCTGCAGAAAATCGATGCGGTCGTTCGACACGAGATAGACGAGGCGATGCTCCTGCGTCAGGCGACGGGACCACGTGCCGGCCGCGAGATACTTCAGCGGCTCGGGCTTGCCGATCCCATCGAACGGGTCGCGTAGAACTGCTTCGACCAGCTCGAGTGCTCGCAGCGCGACGCGACGATCGGTCGCCACCCAGTACCGCAGGTCTTCGCGAAACTCGGGCTGAAAGACCGCGACGCGATCGCGTTTGACGGCCACGCGTTACTCTTCGTCGTCGAGGCCGAGCTCCGCACGCAGCTTCTCGATCGGCTCCGGGCGGCCCTTCCCCTTCTGCGCGCGACGGAGAGCTTCGAGCAGGCGTTGCGCGTTTTTCGGCGACCGCAGGAGATGCGCCGTCTCGATCAATCCTCGGAGCTCCTCCGCGGCAATCATCGCGACGTCGTCGCCGTCGCGGCGGCGAATGATGACCTGCTCACGGTTCTCCGCGACTTCGTCGAGGAGCGACTTCAGGTTCGCGCGCGCTTGCGTGTACGTGGTTTCGATGGCCATGCGTTTGTACAGAAATGTACAGAACGACTGTACGCCCTATTCCGCGGGCGGGCAATGGCGCTCGCCTACTCCCGCACCCACGCCCGCACTTCCCCCGCGTACCGCTCGCGCATCGTGAGGCACGCGTCGATCTGCTCGAGCGACTGCGCGACGGCGCGTTCGGCGCCGGGGGCGGGGTGGGTGGCGAAGAAGGTGGCGACGTCGGTGCGGAAATTCGCGCTGCAGGCGGAGCCGAGGGCGGGGATCGCGCCGCGGCCGCCGAAGGACGTCACCTTCGTGCGCAAGTCCGTCCAGTGCTCCTTGAGGTACGTCCACGCGGCGTCGCGCGTGGCGGGGTTGCTGAGGAGCTCCGCGAAGAAGGACGGGAGGTCGTTGACACGCACCGTCGGCGTTTCGACCAGCGCGATCGTGCGCGCGGCGAGCTCGGTCTGCGAGAAATCCGTCAGCGCGTAGAGCAGACGATAGTGCTCCTGCGTGTCCGACGTTTTCGCGAGACGCTTCGTGAGCTCTTCGTACAACGCCACGTCGCCGCGGTGCGAGGCCACGTCGAATGCGGCTTCGAGCAGCGCCGTGTCCTTCGAGCCGCTCAGCACGATGCGACGCGCGGCGGCGACTGCGCTCGGATCGCCGGCGGTGCCGAGGACGCGCAAGAGCGTCGCGCGCAACAGGCGTTGGTTGTCGGAGTCGTTCGCGGACGGCGTCCAGTCGACACGCGGGAAGTGCTCGCGAATCCAGCGATCGAATTTCGCGACGTCGCGCGGCTCGTCGAGCAGACCGTTGCGGATGAACGCCAGCTTGCTGGCGAGACTCGTGATCACCACGCGCTCCCGCACGCTCGCGAGTTGCGCGGCCACGTCGAGAAACGGCGAGATCGCCGTGCGTCCCGCGCGCACGCCCGCCCATGCATCCTCGATCAGCGCGAGGCGCTCCGGCGTCGTCAACGGCATACGCGCGAGCGTCGAGAGATCCCACGGCGCGTATGACGAGCGGTAGTAGCCCAGCGCGTTCGCGTTGCCGTAGACCGCGGCGCACGACGGCATGTCCAAGGAAGCCGACGGCGTGTCGAGGAGTACGCACTGCGTCGCGTCGCCGATGCGCATGCAGATGGGAATGCTCCACAGTTGCTGCGCGGGCGGAGAGTCGCTGAGCGTGAAACGGCGCTGTGTTAGCGTCAGCTTCTCGCACGTGCGCGCGAACGTCACGAGCGGCACGCCCGGCTGCATGACGAACGTCCGCAGAATCTCGTCGATCGGTTTTCCGGACGCCTTCGCCAGCGCGTCCGCGAAATCGCCCGACGTCGCGTTGCCGAACGCGTGTGCGCGGAGGTACGCGTTCACGCCGTTGCGGAACGCGTCGGCGCCGACATAGTTCTCCAGCATGCGCAACAGCGCCGCGCCTTTCTCGTACGCGATGCCGTCGAACATCTCCTTGATCTCGCCGGGCGTGCTCGCCGTCGCGTGAATCGCGCGCGTCGCGCCGAGGGAATCGACCGCGATCGCGCCCTGCGTCGCGCGCGCCGCCTCCTCGACCGCCGGCCACTCCGGATGCCACGCCGCCACCGGCTTCGTCGCCATCCAGGTCGCGAAACCCTCGTTCAACCAGATGTCGTCCCACCACTGCGCCGTCACGAGGTCGCCGAACCACTGATGCGCGATCTCGTGCGCGACGAGACCCGCCAGCGACTGCTTCGACGAGCCGGATGGATTCTTCCCGATCAGCAGCGCCGACTCGCGGAAGAAGATCGACGCCGTGTTCTCCATGCCGCCCCATTCGTAGTCGGGGATGGCCACGAGATCGAGCTTGCCGAACGGATACGGCGTCGCGAACCACTTCTGATAGAAGCGCACCGCGGCGCGAGCGGAGTCGAGCGCGAGCGGCGCCTCGTCCAACTTCTCCGGCACCGCGCAGACGCGCAGAGGCACGCCGTCTTCCGTCGCGCTCGCGCACTTGAAATCGCCGACCGCTAGCGCGAGCAGATACGTCGACATCTTCGGCGAGGTCGCGAACGTCACGCGATGCCGACCTGCACCTGCCGCGACATCCGTTGCAATCGCGCCGTTCGAGATCGCCGTGTCGCCCTTCGCGATCACGACACTCAAGTCGAACGTCGCCTTGAACGCGGGCTCGTCGAACGACGGGAACATCATTCGTGCGTACGTCCCCTCGAACTGCGTGACCGCGTATGCGCGCCGCGGCGACTTGCTGACGTACAGCCCTTGCAGCTTCGTGTCGCTGAGTGGCGCGGACCACGCCAGCGCAATGCGATGCGCGCCTGCCGCGAGCGGCTTTGAAGCAGTCAGCGTGATCTGCTCATCCGCCTCATTCGTCGCCACCGTCGCGGCCGCATCATCGATCGATGCCCGAGAGATCGTGAGTCCGAGAGAGTTGAGCGCGATCGTCGACATCTCGCGCGTCGTCGTCACGTCGATCGTTTCCTCGCCGCTGAAGTGACGGCCGTCGATGTCGATGTCCAGCGCGATCGCGTAGTGCGACGGGCGCACATCGGGCGAAAGCCGTTGTCCGAGGAGAGGAAGCGCGAAGAAGAAGAGGAGGAGAGGCGCGAGGCGTCGCATTAACGGTGAAGTGTAGAAGAAGCCGCGAGCTCCTCCGCGTGGACGGGCAGCGTCACCGTGAAGCGCGCGCCGAGTCCGAGGCCATCGCTTTCCGCGACGATCTCGCCGTGATGCAGATCGACGATGTGTCGCGCGATCGCGAGACCGAGTCCGAGTCCGCTGCGCTTGTTCGAGCCCTCGCCCTGCCGCAGCCGGTCGAACACGTATGGGAGGAACGACGGATCGATCCCCTCGCCTTCATCGGCCACGCAGATCTTCAGGTTCGACTCGTTGCGATCCAGCGTGAGCGTGACCGTTTTGCCCGCGGGCGTGAACTTGATCGCGTTCGACAAGAGGTTGTGGATGACCTGCTGGATGCGGCTCGTGTCGACGTTGACCATCGTGTCAGCGTCTTCGACCGAGTAGCGCAGTTGCACGCCGTTCTCCGAGGCGAGCGGTCGCGCGGTCGTGAGCGCGGGCTCGACGATGTCCGCGACGCGCGTCGGCTTCAGATCGATCTGGAACTTGCCGAGGATGATGCGGGAGACGTCGAGCATGTCGTCGATGAGACGCGCCTGCAGCCGCGCGCTCGACTCGATCGTGCGCAGCGCCTCGTTCAGCTCTTCCTCCGAGAAGTGGCCGGTGCGCAGGAACTGCACCCAGCCGAGGATCGACGTCATCGGCGTGCGCAGCTCGTGCGACAGCGTCGCGAGGAAATTGTCCTTCGCGCGATTCTGCGCGTCGGCCTCGCGATAGCGGCGCTCGACTTCCGCGGCCATCGCGGCGGCACGCTTCTCGGTGACGTCGCGGAACGTGATCACGGACCCGAGCAGCTCGCCGTCTTCGTGACGCATCGGCGACGCGGAGAACTCGACCGGGAAGCTCGTGCCGTCGTCGCGGAAGAAGGTCTCCTGCGCCTCTTCGTACAACGGCTCGCCGTGCACGACGGCGTACAGGCGACAGCGCGCGACGTCGCACGTGAGCACGCCGGGGAACGTCGGATGCACGAGTGTGTGAAAGTCGGTGCCGACGACTTCGTCCGGACTGCGTCCGATCATGCGCGCGGCCGCGGGATTTACGAACGTGGTCTTGCCGTGCAATCCAACGCCGAACACTCCCTCGGCCGCCGCGTTGAGAATCAATTCATTCTGTCGCGAGAGCCGCGCGAGCTCGTGCGCTTGCCGTTTGAGCGCCTCGCGCTTCTTGAACAACTCGACGAAGACGTTGACCTTCGACCGCAGGATCTCGGGATGGAACGGCTTGAAGATGTAGTCGACGGCGCCGAGCTCGTAGCCGCGGAAGACGTTCGACTCGCTCCGGCTGAGCGCCGTGAGGAAGATGATCGGCGTGTCGCGCGAGCGATCGCGCTGGCGGATGAGGCTCGCGGTCTCGAAGCCGTCGAGGTCGGGCATCTGCACGTCGAGCAGCACGACCGCGAAGTCGTGCGTGAGCAGTTGCCGCAGCGCCTCGGTTCCCGACGACGCGCTGACGAGGTTCTCCCCGATGTCGCCGAGGATCGACTCCAGCGCAAGGAGATTGTTCGGCTGGTCGTCGACCAGCAGGATGTTCACGCGTTCGTCTGTCATGTGAGATTCCTCGTCAGCTCAACGAGGAAAGGCCCGATGCGGTCGAGAGGCAAAATTCGATCCACGCGTACGGCGTCGATCGTGGACTGCGGCATCGACGGCGCCTCCGCGGTCTTCGGGTCCTGAGCGATGATGAGACCTCCGGCCTGCTTGATTTTTTTCGCGCCGAGCGCGCCGTCGGCATTCGCGCCCGTGAGCACGATTCCGATCACACCCGCACCATACGCCTCGGCCGCCGAGATGAAGAGGACGTCGACCGAAGGACGCGAGTACGAGACCGCGGCGTCGACGGAGAGACTGAGCTCGCCGCGACCGTCGCTGCGATCGATGAGCAGGTGATAGTCCGCGGGCGCGAGATACGCGACGCCGCCGCGCAGCCACTCCTTGTCGCTCGCGTCGACGACGTTCAACTTCGAGTGACGTCGATAGTACGAAGGCAAACTCTCGTCCGACGTGCGATAGCGATGCTGCACGACGACGATCGGCAGCGGGAAGTCACGCGGCAGCACGCTGAAGATGACGCCGAGGGCGTGCATGCCGCCCATGGAGCAACCGATGACGATGACTTCGTACGGACGCGCGGCTTCGAGAGGCACGCGACCGTCGCGCCAGGTGCGGATGCCGGGAGGGAGTTGCGTGTGCGCGCTCATCGCACCCTCCGGTACAACTTCTCTTCGGCGTCCACTTCTTCGTAGTTGTCGGTCACGGACGTGAACCGGATCGATTCCTTCTTGCCGAGGCCGAGGATGCCGAACATTTCGATCGACTGGAGGAAGAGCTCCTGCACGCGGTCCTGCAGCGCGTTGTTGAAGTAGATGAGGACGTTGCGGCAGAAGATGACGTTGAAGTGATTGAACGACGCGTCGGTGACGAGGTTGTGCTGCGCGAACACGACGTTCTCGCGCAGCGCGGGGCGGAAGATCGCGTAGTCGTAGCGCGCGGTGTAGTAGTCGGAGAACGTCCCCGTGCCGCCCGCGGTGATGTAGTTCGACGTGTTCTCCTGCATCGTCGACAGGGGGAAGATGCCCGACTTCGCCTTCTGCAGGACCGCTTCGTTGATGTCCGTCGCGTAGATGCGGCAGCGCTCGTACAGCCCTTCCTCCTGAAGAAGGATGGCCATCGAGTACACCTCTTCGCCGGTCGAACAGCCGGCGTGCCAGATGCGCACGAACGGATAGGTGCGCAGGAGCGGCACGACCTTCTGCCGGAACGCGAGGTAGAAGGTGGGATCGCGAAACATCGCGGTGGTGTTGATGGAGAGATCGAGGAGCAGGCGTTCCATCGATTGCGGGTCGTGCAGCACTTTCTCGATGAGTCCCGCGATCGTGCTCAGCCCCTCGGCGTACACGCGCTTCCAGATGCGGCGCCGCAGCGACGGCAGCGAGTAGTCGCGGAAGTCGAACCCGTAATGCTGATAGATGCCCTCGGTCAGCAGACGAATCTCGATCTGCTCGAGCTCCGCCCGTGCTTGTTCGTCGAGAATCGCTGAGGAGCTTTGCGCCATCGGGATCGTGAACCGGCGGCTCGTGTGGTGCACGTTCCATGCACGGACGAGGCTGCCGGTGGTGCTCATCTCATAAAATGCGTCTCACATGCCTATCGACCTCTCGAAGCTGTACGCGGTGGACGATCACGGACATCTGTTCATCTCGCCCGCGATTTCGGAGTGGTCGATCGTCTCGTCGTATGGCATCGACACGGTGATCGACCTGGAGGGCGGCCTCGACGAGTGCATCCCGACCGTGCCGAACGAGTGCCTGTACGTCTACTTCCCGATCTACGACGAGGAACTGCCGAACCTGAACAAGCTCGAGGCGGTGGCGACGCTCGGCGCGCATCTCGTGTCGAACGGACACCGCGTGCTGTCGCACTGCGGGATGGGCTTCAACCGCTCCGCGCTCGTCGCGGGCCGCATCCTCCACCGCCTGGGCATGCCTGGAGATGAAGTTCTGACGCGACTCCGCGAACGACGTCCCGGCGCGCTGTTCAATGAGGTGTTCGCGGAGCACATTCGGAGTCTGCCGTGATCTGGAATCGCATAGCGCCGTTCGCGAACCTGCGGACGTTCCTCGTGCTGTTCGCGCTCACGCTCGGCTTCTTCACCTACTTCGCGTTGACGAATCCGAAGATGGACGCGCTGCGTCGGCCGCCGTACTTTGACCGGCCGAATGACAAGCTCGCGGAGTTTCTGCGTCCGGAGCTCGTCGACCTCGTCTTTCCCGTCGTGTACTCGATGATGTTCGCGGTGGCCATAGTGGGACTCGGCAAGTCGCTTCGCGTTTCGCACGAGTTTCTGCTGCTGCCGCTCTTCGCATGGATCGCGGACTGGACGGAAAACGGCTGCACGATCGCGATGATCTGCCAGCAAATGCGCACGCAGCGCGTGTCGCCCACGCTCGCAGCAATCCTGGCCGCCGCGACGCCGGTGAAGTTCGCGATGTTCTTCGGGTCGTGCGCGGTCGTGATCCTGTTCGCGATTCTGAAAGGACTCAAACGCACATGAAACGAACGATTGCCGTTCTCGCTCTTCTTCTCGCCACGCAGTTGCGCGCGGACGATCTCGCCGACATTCGCGCGGAGATCGCGAAGCGCCACGAGGAATCCGTCAAGCGATTGCAGGAGTGGATCGCGCTGCCGTCGATCGCGGCGGAAAATCTCAACTCGGCCGCGGGCGCGGAGTACATGGCCAAGCTCGCGCGCGACGCGGGCTTTCAGCAGGTCACGATCCTCGAGACGGACGGCAAGCCCGGCGTCTTCGGCACGCTCGATGCGGGCGCGAAGAAAACCGTCGGCCTCTACTTCATGTACGACGTGAAGCAGTTCGATCCCGCGGAGTGGACGTCGCCGCCGCTCGAGGCGCGCATCGTCGACAAGCCCGGCATCGGCAAAGCGATCGTCGGACGCGGCGCGGTGAACCAGAAAGGTCCCGAGGCGGCGTTCCTCGCGGCGATGCACGCGATTCGCGGCGCGGGCAAGAAGATGCCGGTGAACCTCGTCCTCGTCGCGGAAGGCGAAGAGGAGATCGGCTCGCCGCACATCGGGCAGCTCGTGCATCGTCCCGAAGTCGAAGCCGCGCTGCGCAAGACGGTCGGCGTGTTCATGCCCTCCGCGACGCAGGATCTCGACGGCGTCGTCACCGTCTCCCTCGGCGCGAAAGGCGTCGTCGAGCTCGAGCTCGTGTCGAGCGGAGAGAAGTGGGGACGCGGTCCGGCGAAGGACATCCACTCCTCGCTCAAGGCGATGGTCGACAGTCCCGCGTGGCATCTCGTGAAAGCGCTGAACACGCTCGTCTCCGACGACGGCAACACGATTCTCATCGACGACTATCCGAAGCCGCGCGCGATGAGCGCGGACGAGAAGTCGATGATCGCCGCGGCGATGAAGCGCCGCGACGAGGCGCGCACGAAGAAGCAACTCGGCGTGCAGCACTGGATCGACGACCTGCCGTGGCAGGAAGCGAATGAACGACTCGAGTCGCAGCCGACCGTGAACATCGAAGGACTCGTCGGCGGCTACACCGGTCCGGGCGGCAAGACGATCCTTCCGCATCGCGCGGTGGCGAAGATCGACATGCGCCTCGTACCGGACATGAAGAAGGATGACGCGGTCGCGGCGCTGAAGGCGCATCTCGCGAAGCGCGGCTTCGGCGATATCGAAGTGAACGTGACCGGCGGCTACGATCCGACGGGCACCGTCGCGAGCGCGCCGCTGATTCAGGCGCAGATCGCGGTGCTCAAGCGCGCGGGCATCGATCCCGTACTCTGGCCGCGCAACGCGGGCTCGTATCCGGGATACGTGTTCACGAACGCTCCCCTCAGCCTCGCCTCCGGCCACTTCGGCCTCGGCCACGGCAGCGGCGCGCACGCGCCGGACGAGTATTACGTCATCGAGTCCGCGAATCCGAGCGTGCAGGGCTTCGACGGCGCGGCGCTGTCGTTCGCGCAGTATCTGTACGAGCTCGCGAGATGAAGAATCCGGAGCTGCTCCTGTACGTCGTGCACGTGCTCTTCTGGGCGTCGTTCGGCGTGACGCGGGCGATCGTCTCGCGCGGAACACAGCCGACGGCCGAGGCGGCCGTCGCTACACAAGAAGAGACCGCGCCGTACTCGCGCGCGCTGCTCGTGCTGCACATGATCGGCTTCGGCGTCTTGTACTTCGGCATCGGCGCGACCGTGATCCCGCGTCTCGTCCCGCACTGGTTCGCGGGACAGCGCATCGCCGGCACGCTCGTCATCGCCCTCGGCGCGTTCGTGATGTCGTCCGCGCTGCTCTTCTTTCGCTCGTGGCGATTTCGCGCGAAGCTCGACGAGGGACATCAGCTCGCGACCGGCGGACCGTTTCGCTTCGTCCGCCATCCCATCTACACCGGCCTCGATCTCCTCGCCCTCGGCTCGGCGATCTGGGATCCGTCGCCGTTCCTCTGGATCGCGTTCGCGCTCATCGCGATCGGCAGCGACCTGCGCGCTCGCTCCGAGGAAAAGCTCCTGGAGCGAGCGTTCGGC
>DATELS010000708.1:0-15873 GCA_035276365.1 Thermoanaerobaculia bacterium | reverse complement strand
CATCCATCGCGCGCTTCAGAAGCGCCTGAGCCGTGTTCTTGAAGTCTTTCGAGCGCGTACGGAAGCCCTGCGCTACGAGCGCGTCGGCGATCTCCTGAGTCGTCTGCGGGATGCCGGAGCGCCGCAGATAGTCCTCGGCAGCCGGGACAAACTCCATCTCCGAATAGAGTCCGGGCATGGGGTGAGGGGCCATCGGCTCCATGTGCACCGGCTCGCCGTCCTTGCCGGGCCGGGGTGACGCCTCGCGCTGTGCGAGGCGTTCCAGTCCGGAGATGAGCGGTTCCAGTTCGGCAAGTTCGTCCTGAAGCTGCTGTCGCTTCTTCCGGAGAACTTCGAGAGTAGTAGCGTAACTATCCCGTGGAGACATGATTGAAAGTGTCCCTTGTTAGGTGTACTATCGACGGTACGAGCGACTGGAAGTGCGTGGCGCGCCGTTCCTAGGCGACGCACCACGCGGGGCAGGCCGGCCGTCTAAGGGCCTTACCTTAATGTGCTTACCATGGTCGCCTCCGAGTTCGTATTTAACGGCGCTCCAGTTTCCTTAGCGGGTTGGCTGGAGCGCCGTTAGTCTTTCCACGGACATATCGTACCCAACTCGTACAGCTCAGTCAAGTCGAGTTGCGTTGCGGTTGCCAACTGTCAACCGTTGTTGTTGTTGAGTGTTGCATCTTGAGCGGTCAAGATTTATACTGTACAGCATGAATACGCTGTCAGTTGAGCAGAAAGTTCGCGTCCTGAACTGCCTTATCGAAGGGAACTCGATCCGCTCGACAGTTCGCATCACCGGTGCGGCGAAGAACACCGTACGCGATCTCATCCGCGAAGTCGGCCCGGCGTGCGAAGCATTTCAGCGCGCCTACTTCCGCGACCTGACGTGCAAGCAGGTCGAGGCCGATGAAGTCTGGAGCTTCTGCGGCATGAAGCAGAAGCGTGTACCGGCGGAGATGAGGGACAAGGGCGAGGTCGGCAACATCTGGACCTTCACCGCGATCTGTCCTGACTGCAAGCTCATCGCGGCGTGGCGCGTCGGACCGCGTGATCTCGCAACGGCGAATCTCATCATGGCCGATCTCGCGCTCGCGATGCGGGGGAAGTTCCAACTCTCGACCGACGCGTACGAGTCCTACACCGCTGCCGTCGTGAACAACTTCCGCGCGGCGCTGATCGACTACGGAACGATCACGAAGGAGTACCGCTCCACCTCCGACGAGAAGCGCGCCGATCGCCGCTACTCGCCCGGCCGTTTAGTATCCGTGAAGAAGCGAGCGATCATCGGCGATCCGGACGAAGAGAAAATCTGCACTTCGATCGTGGAGCGCATGAACCTCTCGATCCGCATGACGAACCGCCGTTACACGCGGCTTACGAATGCGTTCTCGAAGCGCGTCGAGATGCACCGGCACTCGATCGCCATGACGTTCTTCGCGTACAACTTCATCAAGAAACACGGATCGCTGAAGGGCAAAACGCCCGCGATGGCGGCGGGCATCACGGACCACGCGTTCACCGTGCGGGACATGCTCTTCGCGGCGGATACGCTGAGCAAGTCCGCCGCCTAATCGGGTTCTGGCTCGACGATCCCGCGTTCCGCAAGTCCTCGCCGCTTCTTCTTCAGTTCGCGCTGCCCCTTTACTTTGCTAGCGATGAAGGTACCGGCGAGCCAAATAAGTGGACCGAGAATCAGCGAGAACCCTTGGATGTCCTTACCGGAGTAGACGAGAATTCCACCGATCAGGATTACGACCATACAAATTGTGAAGGCCATCCATTGCGCACGGGACTCTTTCGAAATGTTTGAAAAGACGACAGCGCGCTCCATCGCCATGCGGTTCTCGGACTGCTTTACGACCCACGTGAAGATGCGCTCGGCTCCCTGAGGAATGACCGTCTCAAACTTCGCCAACTCTTCCGCTGGAGGAAGTACGGGACCAGTGTAGAACGATGTTGACTGCGTGAGGGAGAGGCTCGTTTGACTAAGACTCAGAGACGGCTCACGACGATCGGGGAGGTTCCGCCGTGTCTTCTTCCGTCGATTCGCACCCATCACTCAAATAGTGGCAGCTGCGATTCGGGGCGCGACGCTTCGCTTAACCCACTCCGGAAATCCTGAGCAATCATTTCCCAGTCCGAACGAAGCGCGATGATATCTGCTTCTGCCGCTGAAACGCTGAAGTTGTACTGGCTCAACTGGCCCCAAAAGTCCAGAAGCCGACCCACGCCGCGAAGGACAGAAGGCTGAACGAACAGGAAGTCAGTTCTCATCGCGCGTCACTTTCTACGTAGAACATCTCACTTTGTGCGAAATTTCACAAGCGGCCCGCCCCGCTACGCATATTCCAATCTAGTTCCACGCGCGACTTTCGGCTGGCACTCGGGTGTTGGGAGTGCCAGCCAGCCGAGCGAAGATCCTTGCACACTTAGACGGACACGCGCCAAGTCTTTCCTGCGCGGAGGGTAGCTGGGCTCAAACACCGTACCGTTCGGCGGGTGTTGCAAGGTCGCGCGCCTGCTCCACGCTCGGGGCCGCGTCCGAGTTTTCCGAAGGAGGCACGCGGACCCCCGTTTATCCCTGTTAACTTCCACCCCTGAAACTGACCCACTACCGGGGGATGGTAGTGGTCTAGTTTGAACACCGACTTGTAACAACGGGGTCCAAGGGCCCGAGCGTGAGTCAGTCTGTGCTGGCCCGTATCTCGAGGCAGCACGACACGACGCGACGTGCGCGTTTGACATTAGCGCGCGGCGTGGTGCAGGGGCTCCATCAGTGACGGCGGTGCGTCAAGGTGTTGAAGACGAAAACGGGTAGGAATAGCAGCACACCGAGCACAAGCAATACCTTGTCGACTGCGCCATAGCCAGTGATAGCGCGTTTCTCGGCAATCACACGTTGCTTCTCGAGACGGATCGCTTCGCTAGCTGAGATCTCTCCAAGATAAAAACGCTGATTCGGCGTCAGGTGCGTCTCAGGGGACATAATCAGTAACTCCACGATCCAAGCTGAATTCCAGTGCTTTGATGTAAGGTTGCAGAGACCACACCAATTCGCGGGAGACCTTTCTGAAGTGGCAAACTTCTGAACTGTCAATACTTAGAACTCCAACGACCTGCTGTCCGTCCAGTGACAAAAGCGGAACGCCAAGAATCGAACGGTATGCCTTGGGTGGAGTATTCGGGTATTCGATACTTAGGTCGTCCACGATTTTAATATCTTTAGACACAAAGCATTCCGCGACAGCAACCTCATTTTTGTCGCACACGGTCGGAACCTGCCGAGCTTGAAAGACGCGCTCTCGATCACGTGCGATCACTTTCACTCGCTGAGAGTTTGTCGTATCCAGGACGAACAGGTTCGCAAAAATCACGCGCGCACCAATGTCAAAATGCCACGATCGAACATAGTTCGCGATCAAGTCTAGGCAATCTCTTTGGAAGCCGTGACCGTCTCGCTCACGTTCCCATGTGACCATTCGCTGAAGGATCCCCGCGAACTGTGTTTTGCGTTCGAAGTAGTTTTCCTGCGCTTTGCGCTGATATTGAGGCAGTAGTTGCTTTCGAGCCTTTAGCACATTCCCCAGAATGTAGGCACCGATGAGTAACCAGCCCGTGCGCCGCGTCGTTGGCGCGAGAGCCAAATTAAACACCACCGGTGACGCGAATAGGACCATGAGTGTCGCCTGAACTACCCAATCCCAAAACGAGAGACGTCCGAGTCTCAAAGGATGAATGATGTTCGGATACAAGATCCGGCTGACTGCGAGCCGCAACCGCCCATACCACCCGTTTGTCATGATTTGAGACAAGTATAGAAGGCGGGCAGAAAAACACCATGGCGAATTGTTGCTCGACCTCACGGACCGCGCCATGCAGTTCCCAAAAACAAAAAAGCCGGCCCTTTCGGGCCGGCTCCCACAATCCCCACGCTCTCGCGCGGATCAGTCCAACTTGATCGCCTTCTTCGTCTTCTCGCGGCGCGAGTTTTCTTTTGCCTGGTACTCCTGCTCGCAGCCGTCCTGGTCGACCATGACGCAGCCGAGGTAGTCGGAGATTTCCATGATCATGGCGCGGATAGCTTTGCCGGTCGGGGTGTTCTCGTACTTCGAGAGGCCGCCCGAAAAGCCTCCGCGCGACAGGCCGCCGCTGATGCCGTAGCTCGCGGCGCGCGCTTCGATCGTGCGCGAGTACGAGATCTCGCCCGTCGTCGTGTCCACGACGCGCAGGTCGACCGCGATGTACGCGTCTTCCTTCTTGCCGCCGACGCTGATGCCCTTGAACGAGAGGCCACCGCCCGTGCCGCGGCTCTGCTGATCGAACGCCGACACCGTCGCGAACACGAGGTACTGCGCGCCCGTGAGCTTGCCGATCTTCGCGCCCGTCGACTTGCTGATGCGGCCCGAGTCCGCGAGATCCTGCTCGTCGAGCACCTTCTCCAGCTTCGAGCGCTCGACCACCTTGAACTTGCCCGCGCCCGCGAGCTCGTTCGTGAGCATGCCGGAGAGATCGCGGCCGACATCCGAATACCACCACGACGCCGACGTGTCGTTCGTGAACTCCGCCACGCCGAGTGAAGGCTTACCGCCCGCCATCGCCGCGGAGGCGACGAACGTCAAAAGCAATGCAAAGACGACTTTGGTTCGCATGGTTTTCCCTCGTTTCCCGATTTTGGTCTGCATAGTGTACGTCCACCGCGCACGGCGCGCCGTGATTCTCCTCACGGCGGAGCTTCAGTGACTCGTCGCCTCGTCCGCGCCCGAGAGCAGTGCCGTGTCCCACATTTCCACGCGGTTGCGACCGCGGCTCTTCGCCGTGTACAGCGCGCGGTCCGCGCGCTCGATCAGCGCTGCGGGACTGAGCAGCTCACTCATCTCCGGACCTTCCGTTCCGGCGATGCCGATCGACGCCGTGACGACGATCTTCTCCTCGCCGCAGCGCAGCTCCGTCGACTCGAGCCGCGTGCGGATGCGCTCTGCGACCACGGTCGTGTTGCCGACGCGCGTCTCCGGCAGGAGGATGCAGAACTCCTCGCCGCCGTAGCGTCCCGGCACGTCGTACACGCGGCAACTGTCGCGCAGCAGTTTCCCGATCGCCTGCAGCACCTGATCGCCCGCGGTGTGTCCCCACGTGTCGTTGATGCGCTTGAAGTGATCGAGATCGAGCATGAGCAGCGACATCGCCGAGCCGTGGCGCATCGCGCGATTCAGCTCGCTGTCGATCTTCTCGATGACGAACCACCGGTTGTACAACCCCGTCAACGCATCCCGCGACGACACCTCGGACAACATCCGGTTCTTCACCGTGAGATCGAGGTTCTCGCGCTGCAGCATCAGCATGCGCTGCTCGAGCTCCTCGTAGCGCGCCGCGCTTTCGTTCGCGGTGCGGAGGATGTCGAACAACTCGTGGATGAGACGCCGCTCCGCGTCGGCGAACGGCGTGCCGTCCGCGGAGACGATGGCGACGCGCGGCACGTCGAGTCGCACCGCGAACGTGTTGCTCGCTTCCGGCGACTGGCCGTCGGCGAGATAGAGAGGCTTGTGCAGCAACTCGGAAAGCGGCGACAGAATCCGGTTCGCCGCGGATTCGAAAGTTTGCATCGTGCTGTCCTGAGAGAGAGTGTCGCGGAGTATGCGCGCGAGGATTTCGCCGCGCAACGATCAATCTGGGAATGCTCAGCCGTAACGGCGCTAAGCCCGGTGCTCGACCTTGAAGCGATTCACGCCGGCGCGGATCTCGTCGCCGATGTGCACCTTCGTGTTGCGCGCGGGGAGCGTGTTGAGGAAGGTCCCGTTGCGGGAGCCGAGGTCGCGGACGCGGACGGTGCCGTCATCGTCGCGGAAGACTTCGAAGTGACGGCGCGAGAGGAACTCGTCCGGCACGCGCACGTGACCTTCGCGGCCGACCACCAGTCCGCCCGGCGGCACCTCGAATTCCTGACCCGCGAGCGCGCCTTCGATGCAGATCAACACCACGCGCGCCGCGGCCGCGGGTTGCGTCGTGCGCGAGAGGCGGATCTTCTCCGCGAGCTGCGACTCGTCCGTCACGCCCGCCGCGTCGAGCGCGATCGGCTTCACGCGCACGCCCTCGTCGTTCGTCGGCTCCACGCTCACGAGTGCCGAGCCGACGCGCAGGATGTGCACGCCGTCGCCGATCACCGCTTCGTCCACAGGTTGACCGTCGAGGAACGTCCCCATGTGCGAGTCCGCGTCGCGCACGACGAGCTCCTCCCCGCGCACGAAGATCGAGCAGTGGCGGATCGACAGCTCCGCCTCCGCGAGCTCGACGTGACATCCCTTCCGTCCGATCCACAACGGATGCTCGTGAATCGTGAAGACCGTGTTCATCGACTCCTTCGCGCCGCGCGCGACGATGCGCACCGAGCGCGGTCGCGACGGCGCCTCGACCGGCGCGCTCGGCTCCGCGGCGCTCTCCGCGCGCTGCTCGTCGACGCGATACGGCTTCAGGTCGATCTCGCGAATCTGGTTCACATCGACGAGGCGCGCCAGCACCGCCGCCTTGCTGCCCGACAGCCATTCGCCGCAGTGGCACGTCGCGATCGAGTTCGGGAGGCGCACCGCGACCACTCCCGGGATGTCGTACGCCTGCCCGCACTTCGGACAGCGAATGAGAGGCATGCGCGGGATGATAAACGAGTCGTTGCCTTGGCGACTTGGCGACTCGAAGACTAAACTGCGCGCGGTCCTATGCTGTCACCCGCAACCTCGAACCAGGGCGTGCGTTACGGTCTTCGCGCGAAGATCGTCACCGCGTTCGCGCTGCAGATCGTCGTCGTCACCATCCTGCTCCTCTTCATTCAGCAGATCCTCGTGCGTCGCGCGATGATCGGGCAGACCGTCGAGCAGGGCTCCGCGATCGCGCGCGCGATCGAAGCCACCGCCGGCTACTACGTCATCTTCGGACTCACCGACGATCTGAAAAACATCGTCGCCGACCTCTCGCGCAGCACGTCGGTTTCGTACGCCGAGTTTCTCGACGCGAACGGCAAAGTGCTCGCCGCGAGCGCGGTCGAGAAGCCCGCGGCGCTCGCGAACCGCAAGCTGACGCGCGAGCATGGCGAGCTCGCGGGCGAGAGCCAGCACGTCTACACCGTGCCGTTCTACGAGACGAAAGCCGACGCGGCGAATCCCGCGGCGAAGCCGAAGGGCTACTTCCGTTTGCTGATGAACGAGTCGCAGGCGGAGAAGGCGGCGACGTCGCTGCGTCGATGGAACACGTTGATCGCCGGGCTCGTGCTCCTGCTCGCGAGCGCGCTGGCGTGGTTCGCGTCGCGCTTCATCGTCCTGCCGATTCTCTCGCTCGCGGAGACCGCGGGGAAAGTCGCGAAGGGCGATCTCACGCAGCGCGCCGACGTCACGACCGCGGACGAGATCGGAAGTCTGGCCGGCGCCTTCAACTCCATGGCCGCCAACCTCGAGCGCACCATCAAGTCCCTCGGCCAATCGCAGGCGAAACTCAAATCGGTCGTCGAAGCGGTCGACACGAGGTCGCAGTCGGTGATCCGCCGCGTCGACGAGCAACGCTCCATCATCGACGAGACGTACAACTCCATCGATCAGTTGAACAGCGGCGTGCGCAAGATCACGGACAACGTCGAGGCGCTTTCGGCGAGCTCCGAGGAGACGTCGTCGTCGATGTTGGAAATGGTGGCGTCGATGGAAGAGGTGAGCCGCCACACCGACACCCTCTTCTCGTCCGTGGAAGACACCGCGTCGGCGACGCATCAGATGGTCTCCTCCATCAACGAGGTCGATCAGAACGTCGTCTATTTGACGAACTTCGTCACCGACACCTCGTCGTCGATGGTCGAGATGTCCGCGTCGATCGCGCAGGTCGAGGCGAACGCCGCGCGCTCGTACGATCTCGCGCTCGCCGTCGCCGACGCGGCCGAGACGGGCATGAGCGCCGTGCGCGAGACCATCGATGGAATGGAGAAGATCCGCCAGTCCGTCGTCGAGGCCAACAGCGTCGTCAGCCGCCTCGGCGATCGCTCGGTCGCGATTGGAAAGATCCTGAACGTCATCGAAGACGTCGCCGAGCAGACGAATCTTCTCGCGCTCAACGCCGCGATTCTCGCCGCGCAGGCGGGCGAGTACGGCAAGGGCTTCTCCGTCGTCGCCGCGGAGATTCGCGAGCTGTCCGAGCGCACCGCGTCGTCGACGCGCGACATCGCCAACCTCATTCGCGGTGTGCAAGAAGAAGTCGACAACGCGCTCAAGGCGACGTCCGCCGGCTCCGCGCTCGTCGAGAGCGGCGTCACGCTCTCGCATCAGGCCGGACGCGCGCTCAACAACATCCTCGAGTCGGCGTCGAAGTCGTCGAGCATGGGCAAGGAGATCGCGGGCGCGACGCGCGAGCAGGCCGCCGGCAGCGAGACCATCACGCGGTCCATCGACCGTTTGCAGTCGATGGTCGGCCAGATCAACTCCGCGACGCGGCAGCAGGCGCAGGGCTCGGATCACATCCTGCGCGCGGTCGAGTCGATGCGCGAGGTCACGAAGTACGTGCGCCAGGCGATGATCGAGCAGAAGTCCGGCTCGTCGATGATCTCCGCCGCGGCCGAGCGGATGATCGAGATGATCCACGAGATCTTCCAGGTCGCGGCGAACCAGTCGTCGGAGAGCGAGAAGATCGTGGCGACGATGCAGCAGGTGCGCTACATCGCCGACGGCAATCGCGAGAGCGCCGCCGACATGAGCGCCGCGATCGGATTGCTCAACGACGCCATTCGCAGTCTCGACGATGAGGTGCGGAAGTTCCGGGTGCGGGGGTAGGCCGCATGGCAGACTCCGCGCTTCGCCTCATCACCTTTCGCGTCGGTCCCGAGACGTTCGTCCTCGACATCATGGCCGTGCGGCAGATCGTGCCGTACACCGGCTCGACGTCCGTGCCCACCGCGCCGTCGTTCGTCGAAGGCATCATCGTGCTGCGCAACGAAGTCATTCCGATCATCGACCTGCGCGACCGTTTGTACGGCGCGCTGCAGGAGCGCTCGGAGCAGCCGCTCGTGCTCATCACGCACACGAGCGCGGGTGTGATCGGGCTGAAGGTGGACGAAGTGCGGCGCATCGTCAACGTGACCACCGACGCGTTTCTCCCGCCGCCGCCGCTCGTGCGGGGCATTCGCGGCGAGCTGCTCATCGCGGTTGTGCCGCACGGCGACGAGATCTACCTCCTCATCGACGTCGAGAACGTGCTCACTCAGCCGGAGAAGGTGGAGCTCCGGGAGGCGGATCTTCGTCAGACGGAACGTCCGACCGCCGGTCGCGCCTGAAGCCGTATGGGCAGTGACGGCATCCCGACTCGCAGCAGTACCCGCGCTCGCGAAGAAAAAGCTCGGTGAAGACGAGATACGGCCCCTCGCGATAGAAGTGGACTCCTTCGACGAGCCGCCGTTCTTCCTTCATCCTTCTGCCTTCATCCTTTAGACTCCCCGCGTGTTCAGCCGCTCCCGCCTGCTGCAGCTCACGGAGGCGATGAAGGGGAAGCTCGTCGTCGTCTACGGCGACATCGTAGCGGACCGCTTCATCTACGGCACGCCGAAGCGGATCTCGCGTGAGGCTCCGGTGCTCATCCTCCGCCAATACCGCGACGACGTCCTCCTCGGCGGCGCGGGCAACGCCATCCACAACATCTTCGCGCTGGGCGGATTGCCGGTGCCGGTGTCCGTCGTTGGCGATGACGTGGCGGGACAGACGCTGCTCGCGACGCTGACATCGCAGGGCATCGAGTGCGGCGGCATTCTGCGCACGCCGCGCTATGCCACTCCGACGAAAGTGCGCATCCTCGGCGGCATGCCGCACGCGAGCCGCCAACAGATCGTGCGCTACGACATCGAGGACAAGTTCGTGATGTCGAAGGAGGAGGCGGACTGCTTCGCCGTTCTGCTGAAGGACGCGATCGGTTCCGCCGACGCGGCACTGATCAGCGACTACGGCTACGGCGTCGTGCGTCCGCACGTTGTCGGCACGCTCACGCAGTTCGCGCACGGCAAGCCGGTCACGCTCGACTCGCGCTACGACCTGCTCGACTATCCCGGCGTCACCGCGGCGACTCCGAATGAAGAGGAAGCCGCGGCGGCCGCGGGCACGTCGCTGTGGAATGGCGAAGAGGACAAGCTGGTCGAAGTCGCGACGACGCTGCAGCAAGGGCTCGACTGCGAGGCCGTGCTCATCACGCGCGGCAGTCGCGGGATGGCGCTGCTCGAGCGCGACACGCGCGAGCCGTTGCTGATCCCCGTGTTCGGTACCGATCAAGTCGCGGACGTGACCGGCGCCGGCGACACCGTCATCGCCACGTTCACGCTCGCACTCGCCGCGGGCGCGTCGTTCGCGGAGTCGGCGAAGCTCGCGAACTACGCGGGCGGGATCGTCGTGATGAAGATGGGCACCGCCACCGTCTCGAACGACGAGCTGCGACACGCGATCGAGCGCGATGAAGATCTGAACGCGTGACTCCATGAACGCGCCCATCCTCACCGAACCCGCTCTTCGCGCCGTGCTCGCCACGGAGCGCGAGCGCGGCCGCACCATCGCCTTTGCCAACGGCTGCTTCGACCTCATTCACGTCGGCCACATTCGCTATCTGCAGGACGCGTCGCGCGTCGCCGACATCCTCGTCGTCGGCGTGAACGGCGACGACTCCGTGCGCGAGCTGAAAGGCGAAGGGCGTCCGCTCATGCCCGCGAGCGAGCGCGCGGAGATCGTCTCCGCCATTCGCGGCGTCGCGTACGTGACGATCTTCGACGAGCGCAGTCCGTCGCGTCTTTTGCAAACGCTCAAGCCGCACTTTCAGTGCAAGGGCACCGACTACACCGCGGACTCGGTGCCGGAGGCGGAGATCGTGAAGGCGTATGGCGGGAAGGTCGTGATTGTCGGCGATCCGAAGGATCACTCCACGACCGCGGTGCTGGAGAAGATGCGCGGGCGATGAAACGCCTGCTCGTCCTGCGTCTCTCCGCACTCGGCGACGTCATTCACACCATCCCGGCCGTCGTCGCGCTGCGCCACGCAAATCCCGACGAGCGCATCGCGTGGGTGGTGGAGGCGCCGTATCGCGAGCTCGTCGAGCTCGTCGCCGGCGTCGAGGCGATTCCGGTGCGGATGAAAAAGTGGGGGAAGTCCCTCCTCGCGTCGCGCGGAGAAATGCGCGACGCGTTGCGCGCGATGCGCGGCGCCGACACCTCGATCGATTTTCAGGGACTGGTGAAGTCGGCGATGCTCGGCGCACTCGCCGGCGCGAAGACGCGCATCGGCTTCGACGCGCGCGCCATCCGCGAGAAGCCCGCGCTGCTCTTCACCAATCGCAAAGTGCACGTCGACACGACGAAGCATGTGATCGATCAGAACCTCCAACTCGCAAACGTGCAGTACGCACGCAGCAATTGGGAAACGTTCCCCACGCCCGTCGACGTCGACATGCGCGACGCGATCGTCTTCCTCCCCGGCGCCGGCAAGGCGAACAAGCTTTGGCCCGTCACGCGCTTTCGCGAGCTAGCCCAGCGCCTCGGCGATCGCGTCCTCGTCACGTGGGGACCAGGCGAGCGCGATCTCGCCGAACAGATCGGCGCGCGTCTCGCGCCGCCGACGAACCTCCGCGAGCTCGCGTGGATCCTCCGTCACGCGCGGCTCGTCATCGGCGGCGACACCGGTCCTCTCCACCTCGCCGACGCCCTCGGCACCAAGGTCATCGGCCTCTACGGACCGACCGATCCGCGCCGCAACGGACCGTATGCCCAGCTCGGCCATTGCCTCTCCCAATTCGAGGGCACGAAATGCATGGAATCGATAACTGTTGAACATGTCATGAACATGGTCCAGAGGGTGGCCGCGGAGTGAGTGTTCTGTTCACCGCGATCCTGACCGCGGTCCTGGCGCTGTCGACTCCCATCGAGCAGACGTTCACGAAGGGGGAGACGCTCGACTACACGCTGACGTGGATGAAAGTCACCGGCGGCACCGCGCGCATGACGCTCGTCACCGACGGCGACAGCTACCGCATCACCTCCGTCGCGCACTCGAGCCCGCGCTTCTCGCGCTTCTTCAAAGTGCGCGACGAGATCGAGACCACCGTCTCCCGCGACGACTTCTCCACACTCCGCTACGTGAAGCGCCTCGACGAAGAAGGCGACAAGATGCAGGAAGTCACCACGGTCGAGAACGGGATCGCCACGCGCACGCGCAAGAAGCAGAAGCGCGTGCCCGTGCCGCGCCCGATCTTCGATCCCATCTCCGTCATCTATTACCTGCGCACCGTCGATCTCTCGCCTGGCAAGCAGCACGACATCACGCTCATCGCGGACGGCAAGGTCTACGTCGTGCACGCGCACGTCGTGCGGCGCGAGACGCTGCAGACGCCGGCCGGCAAGTTCCAAACGGTGATGATCGAGCCGGAGATGACGAGCGGGGGAGTGCCGCGCTCGGAGCGGCTGTTCATCTGGTACTCGGACGATGAGCGCCGGCTGCCGGTGCGCATTCGCACGGAAGTGAAGGTCGGAGCGATCACGGCGACGTTGCGCAGCGTGCAGAGCGGCGTGACCTCGACCGCGCCTCCGCCGCTGCAAACGGACTGAAGCTAGAATGACAACCGCGGCTGCCCCGGCCGCGCCCAAAATCGGGGTGATAGAGTTCTCGGAAACCAAAACTATGAGTGTTCGCCTCGGTGAGTTGCTCACCAAAGCGAGTCTGATCAGCCAGGATCAGCTCAAGGAAGCACTTCGGGTTCAGAAGGAGACCGGCGGCAAGCTCGGTGAGACTCTCATCAAGCTCGGCTTCGTCTCCGAGGAAGACATCACCGAGTGCCTCAGCCAGCAGTTCGGAGTGCCGTCGATCAACCTCCAGCACTTCGAGATCGACTCCGGCGTCATCAAGCTCATTCCGGGCGACGTTGCGCGCAAGTACAACATTCTCCCGGTCAACAAGACCGGCGCCACGATCACCATCGCCATGGCCGATCCGACGAACGTCTTCGCCATGGACGACATCAAGTTCATGACCGGCTACAACGTCGAGCCGGTCGTGGCCTCCGAGCTCGGGATCAAGGCGGCGATCGACAACTACTACGGCACGACCTCCTCGCTCGAGCTGAAGAAGGTCATGGAAGACCTGCAGCAGGCCGAGACCGCCGACCTCGAGGTGCTCGAGGAAGACGAGGAGCTCGACGTCACCGCGCTCGCGGACTCCGCGGAAGAAGCGCCCGTCGTCAAGCTGTGCAACCTCATCCTCACCGACGCCATCAAGCGCGGCGCGTCCGACATCCACATCGAGCCGTACGAGAAGGAGTACCGCGTCCGCTTCCGCATCGACGGAATCCTGTACGAGATCATGAACCCGCCCTTGAAGCTCAAGGACGCGATGACCTCGCGCATGAAGATCCTGTCGAAGCTGGACATCTCCGAGAAGCGTCTCCCGCAGGACGGACGCATCAAGCTGAAGATCAAGCTCGAGGACAAGAACAAAGAGCTCGACTTCCGCGTCTCCGTGCTGCCGACGCTCTTCGGCGAGAAGATCGTCATGCGTCTGCTCGACAAGGACAACCTCCGGCTCGACATGACGAAGCTTGGCTTCGAGCCCGAGTCGCTGGCGCGCTTTGAAGAAGCGATTTTCAAGCCGTGGGGCATGGTGCTCGTCACCGGACCGACCGGCTCCGGCAAGACGAACACGCTCTACTCGGCGCTCTCCAAGGTGAACTCGCCGGAAGTGAACATCATGACGGCCGAGGATCCGGTGGAGTTCAATTTGCCGGGGATCAATCAGGTGCAGATGAAAGAGCAGATCGGGCTCAACTTCGCCGCGACGCTGCGCTCCTTCCTGCGCCAGGATCCGAACATCATCCTCGTCGGCGAGATCCGCGACTTCGAGACCGCGGAGATCGCGATCAAGGCCGCGCTCACCGGACACCTCGTGCTCTCCACGCTGCACACCAACGACGCGCCGTCGACGATCAACCGTCTCATGAACATGGGCATTGAGCCCTTCCTCGTCGCCACGGCCACGCAGCTCATCGCGGCGCAGCGCCTCGTGCGCCGCGTGTGCTCGCAGTGCAAGGAAGTCGTCGACATGGCGCCGCAGGCGCTGCTCAACGTCGGCTACAAGAAAGAAGAGATCGGGACGTTCAACGTCTACAAGGGCCGCGGCTGCGAGAAGTGCAACAACACCGGCTACAAGGGACGCGTCGGCCTCATCGAAGTGATGGTGATCGACGACGACATCCGCGACCTCATCCTCTCCGGCGGCACCGCCATCGACATCAAGAAAAAGGCGATGGAGAACGGCATGATCACGCTCCGCCGTTCGGGGTTGATTAAAATCAAGGACGGAACGACCACGATCGAAGAAGTGGTTCGCGAGACCGTGGCATAGAGCGGAGAAAACCAATGCCCGTCACACTGCATCAGCTTCTGAAGACGATGGTCGAGCGCGGCGGCTCCGACCTTCACGTCACGACGAACTCGCCTCCGCAGATCCGCATCGACGGCAAGCTCGTTCCGCTCGACATGCCCGCGCTCGCGGCGCCGGAGACGAAGCAGCTCGCGTACTCGGTGCTCACCGATGCGCAGAAGCATCGCTTCGAGGAGAACCTCGAGCTCGACATCTCGTTCGGCATCAAGGGGCTTGCGCGCTTCCGCGCGAACATCTTCAACCAGCGCGGCGCCACCGCCGCGGTCTACCGCCAGATCCCGTACGAGATCCTCGGCTTCAAGGAGTTGGGACTCCCGCCCGTCGTCGAGGAGATCTGCAACAAGCCGCGCGGACTCGTGCTCGTCACCGGTCCCACCGGCTCCGGCAAGTCGACGACGCTGGCCGCGATGATCGACAAGATCAACCGCGAGCGCCACGAGCACATCATCACCATCGAAGACCCCGTCGAGTTCCTCCATCAACACAAGAGCTGCATCGTCAATCAGCGCGAGCTGCACGCGGACACGCACTCGTTCGCGAACTCGCTGAAGTCCGCGCTGCGCCAGGATCCGGACGTCGTCCTCATCGGCGAGATGCGCGACCTCGAGACGATCGAGTCCGCGCTGCGCATCGCCGAGACGGGCCACCTCACCTTCGGCACGCTGCACACGAACTCCGCGGCGCAGACGATCAACCGTATCGTCGACGTCTTCCCCTCGCACCAGCAGCCGCAGATTCGCGCGCAGCTCTCGTTCGTGCTCGAGGGCATCATGTGTCAGACGCTGCTCCCGAAGGCGAACGGCAAGGGTCGCGTGATGGCGATGGAGATCCTCGTCCCCAACGCCGCGATCCGCAATCTCATCCGCGAGGACAAGGTCCACCAGATCTACTCGATGATGCAGACGGGCCAGGCCAAGTACGGAATGCAGACCTTCAACCAGTCGTTGGCGACGCTGTACTTCAAGAAACTCATCTCGCTGCAGGTGGCGCTCTCGCGCTCGTCGAATCCGGATGAACTGCAGGAGATGATCTCGCGCGGCGCGGGCGTGGCCACGCCGCAGGCGCCGCCGGTCGCAGGCGCGAGGCCGCGGCCGGCGTAGTCAGGCGTAGACTAGACCGGCTGCGATCGGGAGGGTGATATGCCGACATTCGAGTGGAAGGGCACGGCGAGGAACGGACAGACGCAATCGGGCGTCCTGGTGGCCGACTCGAAAGATGCCGTGATCGCCGTGATGCGGCGGCAGCAGATCGTCGTCACCGCGGTCAAGGAAAAGGGCAAAGAGATCGCGCTGCCGAAGTTCGGCGGCGGCGTTCCATCGCAGTCGATCGCCATCTTCACCCGGCAGTTCTCGGTCATGATCGACGCCGGCCTGCCGCTCGTGCAGTGTCTCGAGATTCTCGGCAAGCAGGAACCGCACAAGAACTTCGCCGCCGTCATCCTGAAGGTCCGCGAGGACGTCGAAAG
>DATELS010000707.1:0-6706 GCA_035276365.1 Thermoanaerobaculia bacterium | reverse complement strand
ACCCGCGTGCAGCAGCATGCGCACGTTGAGGTCGTCGCCGCTCTGCTGCTCGGGCGAGAAATCGAACTCGCCTTTGCGTCCCGCCTCGATCGCGCTCTCGACCGACGGCAACTCCGCGATCATGCGCGTGCCGAACGGATCGATGACCTTGCCGTCGAACAGGTACACGGACTCGCCGAGGATCTGCTGCATGCGCGCGGCGGCGCGCGCTGCCGCCTCGGGATCCGTCGCAGCCGTGTCTTCGAAATTCACGACGTCCGCGACGAAGAGAATCGTTCGCTTGCGCTCCGCGGTCGACGGCGCCATCGACGTCAGCGACTTCTCGAACTTCGTCGCGAACACCGCGGCCTCGGGATCGATCTTCTCGATGCCCTCGACGATCGTCTTCATGTCCTTCTGCCGCTTCGTCGGATCCTTGAAGAGGCACGCGCCGAGGACGCCCATCACCGCGTTGTCGATCTGCGGATTCGCGCCGCGCGGCGATGCGGGTTGCGTCTCGACGATCGCGCGCGCGATGTCGACCGGGCTCGCTCCGTTGAACGGCAGCTTCGCCGTCGCGATCTCGTACAGGAGGATGCCGAGGGAGAAGATGTCCGTCTTCTCGTCGATGGATTGCGACGTGATTTGCTCCGGCGCCATGTACGACACGAGGCGCGGATCGCTCCCCTTCTGCTGATACGCCGCGGACGTGCGCTCGCGGCGCATGAGGTTCGTGAGATTGAGTCCTCCGAGGCGCACCTGCCCCTCGGGCGTCACCATCATCGCGTCGGCGTTGAGGTTTCCGTGCAGCACGCCTTTGACGTGCAGGTACTTCAGCGCGCTCGCGAGTTGAAACGCGAGGCGGAAGAACGTCGCGCGATCCGCGGGCTGGCCATTGAGATGCTTCGTGATCGGCTGCGCGTCGAGCGCCTCCATGACCATCAGCAGGTTGTCGTTGACCGCGAGCACTTCGTGAACGGGAACGAGGAATGTGTGGAACAGCGCCGCAGCCACGCGGACGTCGCGGATCATCGTCTCGCGCTTCGCAGGCTCCTTCGGCAGCGCCTTCGTGAGCAGCTTGATGGCGACGCGCTTGCCATTGCGCGTGTCTTCGGCGATCCAGACCGTGGAGCCGACACGCTCGCCGATGACGAAAGGTCCGAGGGGCTGACTGGACATGGTGACGGAAGTGTACCCGCGCCTCAGCCGATGCGCACGAGGTCGGCGCCGGCCTCGACGGTCTGTCCCGCCTCGACCAGCACGTCCTCGACCGTTCCGTCCGCGGTCGCCTGAATCTCGTTCTCCATCTTCATCGCCTCGAGGATCACGAGGCCCATGCCTTTGCGCACGCTCTCGCCTTTCGTCACGAGCACGCGCACGACGCGGCCGGGCATCAGCGCCTTGATCATGCCGACGCCGCCCGTCTCGTCCTCGCGTCTGCGGCGTTTCGCGGCGAGCGGGTCGATGATCTCGACGGACACGCTCGCGCCGCCGAACGAAATCTCGCGCAAGTTTCCTTCGCGATGATGCACGAGCGCGAATTGCGTCCCGTCATCGAGGCGCAGCGAGCGAACGAATTGTCCGATCGAGACGAGGTCCGCCTCGATCCAGCGATCGCCGATGCGCACGCGATAGCCGCTGCCGTGGCGCACGACCTCGACGTCGAGCTCGCGATCGCCTTCGCGCGCGATGAACCTCAACGCGATCCTCGCAGCGCCTCGGCACGCGCAGCGTTGCGCCACGCGGAGGCCGTGTCGTCGGGAAGCTGCACGTTCTGCGACTCCTCGAACGCGAGGATCGCCGCGGCCGCGATCGCGGCATCGACGTGATGCTCGGACGTCGGATGATTCGCGAAATCGATGTCGGGCAGGATGCGATCGATGAAGCCCGTGTCGAAGCGCGCGGCCGCGAAGTCGGGATGATTCATGATGAACGTGAAGAACGGGATCGTGGTCATGATCCCTTCGACGCGATACTCCATGAGCGCGCGGCGCATGCGGCCGATGGCCTCGTCGCGCGTGTTGCCGTGCGCGATGAGCTTCGACAGCATCGGGTCGTAGAACACGGGCACGGTGTAGCCCGCGTACACGCCCTGATCGTTGCGCACTCCCGGCCCCTCGGGAAGATTGATGTAGCGGATGAGTCCCGGCGACGGCGCGAACTTGCGCGACGGATCTTCGGCGTAGATGCGGCACTCGATCGCGTGTCCGAGGGGGTGGAGGTCTTCCTGGCGGAAGGAGAGTTTTTCTCCGCGCGCGACGCGCAACTGCTCCTTCACGAGATCGATGCCCCACACCATCTCCGTCACCGGATGCTCGACCTGCAGCCGCGTGTTCATCTCGAGGAAGTAGAACTCGCGGTCGGGACCCATGAGGCACTCGATCGTGCCGGTCGAGTAGTAGTTGACCGCGGCGGCGGCCTTGACCGCCATCGCGCCCAGCTTCGCGCGCAGCTCCGCGTCGACGACCGCGGACGGGCACTCCTCGACGACCTTCTGATGGCGGCGCTGCAGCGTGCATTCGCGCTCGCCGACGTGCACGATGTTGCCGTGCTGATCGCCGACGATCTGCACTTCGATGTGGCGCGGCGACGGGATGAACTTCTCCGCGTACACGGAGCCGTCGCCGAAGAACGACTCGGCCTCACTGGTGACGCGCTCGTACGCGTTCTTCAGATCTTCGAAACGCTCGACGAGGCGCAAGCCTTTGCCGCCGCCGCCCGCGCTGGCTTTGATCATGATCGGCAGTCCGGCCTCGCGCGCGAACGCCTCGATCTCGTCGAACGACTTCACTGCCTCGGTCAAACCCGGAACGACGGGCACGCCCGCGGCTTTCATGCGCTGCCGGCTCTCCGTCTTCGAGCCCATGGCCTCGATCGACTCGGGCGAAGGACCGATGAAGAGCAGTCCCGCGTCGCGGCACGCGCGCGCGAAGTTCGCGTTCTCGGCGAGGAATCCGTAGCCCGGATGAATCGCCTCGGCGCCCGACTTCTTCGCCGCGTCGAGAATCCGATCGATGCGCAGGTAGCTCTCGCGCGACGGCGCGGGACCGATGGGCATGGCCTGATCGGCGCTGACGACATGCAGCGCCGCGCGATCGGGCTCGGAGTAGACGGCGACCGTGGGATATCCGAGCTCGCGGCACGCGCGGATCACGCGGACGGCGATCTCTCCGCGATTGGCAATCAGCACCTTCATGCGCGCCGCGCATTGTAGTAGCTGCTACCATTCGCCGCCATGACGAACGAAGCGCTTCAGCAGCAGCGGTTGCAGATCCTGTCCGGCGTGGTGACGACGCTGCTCGCGGACCTGAAGAGCGGCACGGGCGACAAGGATCGCCGTCGCCAGGTGGAGGAATGGATGCGCACGCTCGCGGAGAAGTATCCGGAGTTCAAGATCGAGTCGGGACTGCGCGACTACTACCTCGCGGAGTCGGAGCGTTTGCGCGCGGACTTCGACAAATCGACCGACCTCACGGAGAAGCTCGCCCTCGGACGCAGCATCGAGTCGTTTCTCGATCGCGCCGCGGAGTACGACCGGCGCAGCGCGGAGCGCTAAAACAAAAAAGCTCGCCTCGCGGCGAGCTTTTTATGGTGCCCAAGGCCGGACTCGAACCGGCACGGATTTCTCCACACGCCCCTCAAACGTGCGCGTCTACCAATTCCGCCACTTGGGCTGGCGTTTCAAAGAAGCGAGCTATTTCTTCGCCGGCGCCGTCGGTGCCGCGGACTCGCTCATGACCGAGCC
The DNA here is from genome assembly GCA_035276365.1 of Thermoanaerobaculia bacterium. GTDB lineage: Bacteria > Acidobacteriota > Thermoanaerobaculia > Gp7-AA8 > Gp7-AA8 > QHVT01. The sequence continues at coordinate 2,982 of DATELS010000707.1, read as the reverse complement.
GCGAGGCTTGGCCTGAAGAACCGCGAGCGCCATCGACGTGACGACGAAGGCGATGAAGAACCCTGTCGTGAGCTTGTGCAGGAGCGTAGTCGCGCCGCGCGCGCCGAACGCTGTCTGCGAGCCGCCGCCACCAAACGCGCCGGCGAGATCCGCACCCTTGCCCTGCTGGACGAGGACGACGAGGATCAGAAACAGGCTGATGATGACGTGCAGAATGACGAGCAAAACGATCATGGATTCTCCGGTGCCTGACTGTGAACCGGTCAGGGGTGCGAATTCTTCCCTGAAGCGGACGGCGCGTCAAGAGCGGATTCGCGTCAGCGCATCCCCGCGTGAATCGCCAGAAATTTGCGCGAGTCGAGGCTCGCGCCGCCGACGAGAAATCCGTCGATTGTGCCGTGTTGCACGAGGTCCGCGACGTTGTCCGGCGACACGCTGCCGCCGTACAGAATCGACGGCTGCGCGTGACGCGCGGGCCAGAAGCGCTCCAGCGCCTGACGAATGCCGACGAGCGTTTCCGCGACCATCTCTCCGCTCGCGTTGCGTCCCGTGCCGATCGCCCAGATCGGCTCGTACGCGACGACGACTTCCTCCGCATCCTCCAGCGCATCGACCGCCGCCGCTTTGATCTGATCGGCGAGAAAGTGTGCGACGTGTCCCGTGTCGCGCACGCGCACGTCTTCGCCGATGCAGAGGATCGGCGCGAGTCCGTTCTCGATCGCGAGCGTGAGCTTGCGCGCGATCAGCGCGTCGTTCTCGTGAAAGAGCGTACGGCGCTCAGAGTGGCCGAGGATGACGTAGTCGGCGCCGCACTCGCGGATCATCGAGGGCGAGACTTCGCCCGTGAATGCGCCCGACGCGTGATCGCTGCAGTTCTGCGCCGCGACGCACACGCCCTCGCCGCACTGCACGAGATGGCGGAGGAACGGGAACGGCGGCGCGAGGATGATCGAGACGTCGCGCGGATCCGCGCCGGAGAGATTCGCGAGATACGACTCGATCCCTTCCGGCGGAAGGTTCATTTTCCAATTCGCGATCAGGTAGCGGCGCGCCATCTCAGGCAGTGTATCGATTTTTGCCGGCGCGTTTCGCGAGATACAGCTTCTCGTCCGCGCGGCGCACGAGATCGTTCGCCGTCGCGTCGTCGGCGTGGAACTCGGCGATGCCGATCGAGACCGAGCACTGGATCGCGCCTTCCTCGTCGGTCGGAATCGTCACCGCGCGTACGCGGCTCAAGAGGCGCTCCGCGACCGCGATCGCGCCGGTGACGTCGGTGTGCGGCAGGATGATCGCGAACTCGTCGCCGCCGAAGCGCGCGAGGACGTCGGTCGGACGCAGCATCTCGCGCACGGTGCCGCAGAGCTCGGACAACACAACGTCGCCGAGGACGTGGCCGAACTGGTCGTTGATCTGCTTGAACTCGTCGATGTCGAACAGCACGAGCGACAGCGGGATGCTGAACGTGCGCGCGCGCTCGATCTCGTGCGGGAGTTGTCTGCGGAAGTGGCGCTTGTTCCAGACGCCGGTGAGGTCGTCCGTGTCGGCGAGATTCGTGATGCGCTCGCGCGCGCGGATCGTGTCGAGGAGCATCGACACCTGCGTCGAGAAGATCGTCAGGATCTGCCGCTCGTCCTCGCTGAAGTCCGCCTTCGCGCGATGCAACAGGAGCATGCCCGCGGTGCGCCGCTCCTGTTCGAGCAGCGCGAAGGCGTCGTAGCGCAGCGCGTCACCTTCGATCGCGCTCGCGGGCAGATCGTGCGACTCGGACATGACGACGACTTCCGTGTTCTCGAACGAGACGGGGATGAGCTTCTCCAGCGTCGTGCGAATCTTCGCGATCAGGCGGTCGTTGACGAACGACTCCGCGTCCTGACGCGTGACGACGTACAGGTCGAGGTTCTGCTCGAGCATGATGGCGACGCCGAGGTCGAAGGGGACGCAGCGGAAGAGGGTGGGAAAGGCGCGGGAGATGAGGTCGGCGACCGACTCGCTGCGCACGGCGCGCGAAGTCAGCTCCTGAATCAGCGAGAGGAGGTCGCTGATTTGCCGGTGCTCGGCGCGCAGCCGCGCCAGCTCCGCATGGATCGATGGATCATCGGACATCGAGCGAACCCGGGGACATTGTAGTTCGCCGTGCGAACTACAATGCGACCTGTGATCGAGGCGGAGTCGATTCCGTACGAACCGGCGCAGCTCCGCGGCGAACGCCTCCTCGTCTTAGCTCCCCATCCCGACGACGAAGTGATCGCCTGCGGCGGACTGATCGCGCTGCATTTGCGCGAGCGGCGGAGCGTGTGCGCGGTGATCGTCACCGACGGCGCGGCGCAGGGCGAGAGCACAACGGCGCGGCTGCAGGAGTCGGAGCGCGGCCTCGCGCGACTCGGTACCGTCGACGTTCGTTTCCTTCGCTTTCCCGATCGCTCGCTCGACGATGCGGTCGCGCCCGCGCTGCGCGAGATTCTGCTCGACACGCGTCCCGATCTCATCCTCGTCCCCAGTCCGAACGAGATTCATCCTGATCACGCCGCGCTGGCGCGCGTCTTCTGTGAGCTGATGCAGCGCGACCCGCATCTCTTCGCGGCGCTCGCGGTCGCGCGCGTCGCGTTCTACGAAGTGAGCCAGCCGATTCGTCCGAACGCGATCATCGACATCACCGGCGTCGCGGAGGAAAAGTACGCCGCGATCGCGGAGCATCGCTCGCAGCTCGCGGTGCGCGACTACATCGCGTTCGCGCGCGGGCTCAACGCGTATCGCACGATGACGCTGCCGCCCGGCGCAAAGTACGCGGAGGCGTATCACGTCGTCGAGCTGCCGGCGCTGCGCACGACGCCGCTCAGCGAGTTGCAACGGCGCATGGGAACGGCGCCCGAGATCGAAATCACGCGCGAGGTCGTGCCGATCAGCGTCGTCATCCGCACGAAGGATCGTCCCGCGTTGCTGCGCGAGGCCATCAACTCCGTGCGCGCGACGCAGTATCCGTGC